>JAPPLI010000088.1:0-9204 GCA_028819495.1 Gammaproteobacteria bacterium
GCCTTGCGCTCAACCGCTTCCCGACCCGCTGAACATGTCAATATTAACTGGAAAGAGTACTAGACATGTCAATATCATACCAGTTTTCATCTTTCGTTTGCGCCCGGAAAGCCGGATGGCGTCAACCGGCGGTAAAACCGCCGCGGTAGGAGATCGCCTCGCTCAGGTGTTCCGGGAGGATGGACCCGGACCCTGCCAGGTCCGCCACGGTCCTGGCCACGCGCAGCACCCGGTACATGCCCCGGATGGACAGGTTCAGCCGTTTGACGGCCTTGTGCAGCAACGCCGTAAGGGACGGGTCAAGGCGGCAGTAGCTTTCCACTTCTTCATTGTCCAGCATCCGGTTCTGCTTGCCGGCGCGCGCCAGTTGGATGCGGTAGGCGCGTACAACCCTGAGCCGCACCTCGGCGCTGGTTTCCCGCGCTTCATCCTGCAGCGATTCCAGGCCGGCGGGGGTGAGGTTCGGCACCTCGATATGCACGTCGATCCGGTCCAGCAGCGGGCCGGACACCTTGTTCCGGTAACGCCTGACCCGTTCCGGCGTGCAGCGGCAGCGGCCGCTGCGATCGTCAAGATATCCGCAGGGGCAGGGGTTCATCGCGGCGACAAGCTGGAACCCGGCGGGGAATTCAGTCTGGCGCGCAGCCCGGGAAATACTGATCCTGCCCGCTTCCAGCGGTTCCCGCAGCGCCTCCAGGACGTCGCGGTTGAATTCCGGCAACTCGTCCAGGAACAGGATGCCGTTGTGCGCCAGCGACACCTCGCCGGGACGGGGCACGCTGCCGCCGCCCACCAGGGCAACGGATGAGGCCGAGTGGTGCGGCGCCCGTACCGGACGCTGCTTCCAGTTCTCGACCCTGAAACCCCGGGCGCTGACGGACTGGATCATCGCCGTGGCTATGGCTTCCTCCTCGTTCATGGGCGGCAGCAGCCCCGGCAGGCGCTCGGCCAGCATCGTCTTGCCGCTGCCGGGAGGACCCGCCATCAACAGGTTATGACCCCCTGAAGCGCAGATTTCCAGGGCGCGCTTGGCAAAATGGTGTGATCGGACGTCCGCCAGGTCAGGGTGTGCCCGCGCCTCCCGGCATCGAATTTTCCCGCCGCTGAAGCGCCCCAGCGCGGCGGAACCGTTAAGGTGGTTGCAGACAGATCGCAGGTGCCGCGCCGGCAACACCGGCAACTCATTGATGAGCCCGGCTTCCGCGGCATTCTGCTCCGGCAGTACCAGGCAGCGTCCGGTTCTGTGGATGGAATACGCGCAGGGCAGCACCCCGCCGACCGGCCTTAATTCGCCGGCCAGGGACAACTCGCCGATAAACTCGTGGGACGACAGGGCGTCACGGGAGACCTGCCCGGTGGCCGCCAGGATGCCGACAGCAATGGCCAGATCATACCTCCCGCCCTGTTTAGGCAGGTCGGCAGGAGCCAGGTTCACGGTGATCCGGCGTATCGGAAACTCGAAATGATTGGTCAGCAGCGCACTCCTGACGCGCTCCCGGCTTTCCTTGACCTCGGTCTCGGGCAATCCGACGATGTGAAACTTGGGCAGGCCGGGGGAGACGTGTATATCGACGGTGACCTGCTGCGAATCGATCCCTGCCAGTGCACGTGAATAGATCCTTGCAATCTCCATTTGCTTTCCTCCTTGAATGTTACGGTCTCAGGTTGTTGTGATGGAATCCCTGATTTAGTCAGGACTTGTACAGTTTAACCCGCCTCTTGTTTTTCCGAAAGCTTTTTTTCCATCTCGGTGATTTGTTTCTGCAGATCGTCCAGCGCCGCACGGGTATTCGCGAGCAACTGCAATTGCACGTCGAACTCTTCCCGCGTGACCAGGTTCATCCTGGAAAAAGCCGCGTTCATGGAGGCGCGCACCACCTTCTCAAGGTCCTCCCGCGAGCGGCTCAGGTCCCTGGGCAGCAAGCGCAGGAACTGCTGGATAAAATCTTCAAATTCCCGTGCCCTGGTCATGATCAACAGTATCCGCAACAGCTAACCCTCACATAATAACCACAACCCCGCGCCGCGACAACCACTGCACTATGATTGTGCAAAACACCCACCAAACGCCCAGATCAGGTGCACTCCGCAGTTACCACAATTCAGGACACCCATAAATCAGCATAATTCAGGACACCCACTAAATTTATATGGGTGTCCTGTAATTTCTCTCTCTCAATTTCAATGGGTGTCCCGAAATTGCCGCTCAATTTCATGGGTGTCCTGAAATTGCTGAAACTGTGTCAACAGGCATCCTGAATGTAAGCTTCCCCAACTTGGCACGTTCCATGCATGCATTACACCGATTGTGATTAACGCTACAACCGGAGTAAAAAAATGCGAAATACCATCCTGACCCTGACGACCCTCATTCTCGTGATCGGTTCGGCAAGTGTGCGTGCGGAAGACTCGCCGCACCAGTTCAGCGGGAACATAGGGCTGTTTACCGATTACCTTTACCGCGGCATCTCCCAGACCAGCGAAAAGGCGGCCGTACAGGGTGGAATGGACTATTCCCACGCACCTTCAGGTTTTTACCTGGGCACCTGGGCTTCGAACGTGGATTTTGCCGAAGACCTTGAGATCGACGTCTACGGCGGTCTCTCGGGTGAACTGGATGGCGGTCTCAGTTGGGACGTAGGCGGCCTCTACTACATCTATCCCAGTTCCGATGCGCAGCCGGAAGAGAACTTCTTCGAAGTGTACGCCAGTACCGGTTATACCTTCCCGGGCGTGCTGGAACCCAGTGTCGGCCTCGGCATCGCTTATTCCCCGGACTTCTTCGGTGAAGACGGTGACGGCGTGTATCTCAACGGCAGCCTGGACCTCTCGCTGCCCCACGGCTTCGGCCTGTCGTTCTATGTCGGCTGGCAGGACGTGGAAGGCGACCAGACCACGGGGCCGGAAGGCTTCAACTACACCCACTACAGCATCGGTATCAGCAAGAGTCTCGGCCCCTTGAGCCTGAGCGCATCCTGGAACGATGCGGACGACGACTGCGGTGGTGAGATTTGCGAGGCGCTCGTGGGCAGTATTTCCATGAGCTTCTAGGAACATAATGT
Source organism: Gammaproteobacteria bacterium (assembly GCA_028819495.1). GTDB lineage: Bacteria > Pseudomonadota > Gammaproteobacteria > Eutrophobiales > Eutrophobiaceae > JAAXHV01. The sequence continues at coordinate 3,063 of JAPPLI010000088.1, forward strand.
AATACGAATACCAGCAGGAGAAACTGATAATGAAGCGAATCACCAATAAAACCACTGTGCTGACAAGCCTGGCGGCATTGCTGCTGCCGCTCGGGGCGCGGGCAGATGAATTGAACGCGGGAGACACGGCCTGGATGCTGACTGCGACGGCCCTGGTACTGTTCATGACAATACCGGGGCTCTCCCTCTTCTATGCCGGGATGGTCAGGAGCAAGAACGTGCTGTCGGTACTGATGCAGTGCTTCGCCATCACCTCGATGATGACTGTGCTCTGGGTGTTGTACGGCTACAGTATCGCGTTCGGTGGAGAAGGCCCCTACTGGGGCGGGCTGGACAAGATGTTCCTGGCGGGAGTCACGGTGGATTCCATGAGCGGCACCATCCCGGAATCCGTATTCATGACGTTCCAGATGACGTTTGCAATCATCACCCCGGCGCTGATCGTCGGCGCCTTCGCAGAGCGCATGAAATTCAGCGCGGTGCTCCTGTTCATGGCGATCTGGCTCACGGTGGTGTACGCCCCGGTATGCCACTGGGTTTGGGGAGACGGCGGCTGGCTCGGCAACAAGGGCATACTGGATTTTGCCGGCGGCACGGTTGTGCACATCAACGCCGGCATGGCGGGACTGGTTGCCGCCCTCGTCCTGGGCAAGCGCAAGGGTTATCCGACCACCCCCATGATGCCCCATAACCTGACCTACACCCTGATCGGCGCCTCCATGCTGTGGGTGGGCTGGTTCGGTTTCAACGCCGGCAGTGAACTGGCTGCCGACGGGACCGCCGGCATGGCAATGGCGGTAACGCAGATAGCCACCGCGTCCGCGGCCCTGGGCTGGATGATCTGCGAATGGGTGAACCACGGTAAGCCAAGTGTCCTGGGGATCGCTTCCGGCGCAGTTGGGGGGCTGGTCGCGATCACCCCGGCCTGCGGCTTCGTCGGACCCATGGGCGCCATCGCCATCGGTTTCGCCTCCGGCGTCGGCTGCTTCCTGGCGGCAGTTAAACTGAAACGGATGCTGGGCTATGATGATTCACTGGACGTGTTCGGTGTCCATGCCATCGGCGGCATCATCGGAGCCCTGCTGACAGGCGTGTTCTGCGCAGAAACCCTGGGAGGCGCGGGGTTCGGCGTTGAAAGCGGTGGCATCGCCGCCCAGGTAGGCGTCCAGTTTACCGGCGTGATCGCGACAGTGATTTATACCGGCATTGCCAGCTTTATCATCCTCAAGGTAGTGGACGCCGTCATCGGTTTGCGGGTTACGTCCGACGAGGAGCAGGAAGGACTGGATATTGTCTTGCACGATGAACGTGGCTATATTATATAGTCATACAACACAGCGGTAACAACCTAATATTTAACAGCAGGATATGAAACGATGAAATTACTCACGGCTATAATCAAACCATTCAAACTTGACGACGTGCGCGATGCGCTGTCGGAAATCGGCATCAAAGGTCTGACCGTTACCGAAGTAAAGGGGTTCGGCCGCCAGAAAGGCCATACCGAGCTTTACCGGGGGGCGGAATACGTAGTCGATTTTCTGCCCAAGGTGAAAATCGAAATTGCCCTGGACGACGACCAGCTTGAGGGCGCAATCGAGGCTGTTTGCAAGGCAGCAGGCACCGGCAAGATCGGCGACGGCAAGATTTTTGTTGTCGGACTCGATGAAGTCATCCGGATAAGAACCGGGGAGAAGGGCAGCGTTGCCCTTTGAAGCTCGGAGTATATTATGAAACACCTTAGATTATATTCCTTGATTCTTCTCGCCGGGACTTTATTCCCCGCAATCTGCCTGGCCCAGGATACGCCTGAGCTGAACGGCGCCAACACCGCCTGGATCCTGGTTTCGACGGCCCTCGTGCTGTTCATGACCCTGCCGGGACTGGCGCTGTTCTATGCCGGCCTGGTGCGCAGCAAGAACGTCCTGTCCGTATTGATGCAGTGTTTTTCCATAGCCTGCCTGATGTCCATCCTGTGGCTGGTCGTAGGCTACGGCCTGGCGTTCGGCGACGGCGGCGCCATGAACCAGTTTGTCGGCATGGGCAAGTTCTTCCTCGACGGGGTCGGCTGGGACAGCATGAGCGGCGATATTCCGGAGAGCGTGTTCTTCATGTTCCAGATGACCTTCGCCATCATCACGCCCGCGCTGATCGTGGGCGGCTTCGCGGAACGCATGAAATTTTCCGCGGTGCTGACCTTTTCAACCCTGTGGCTGGTGCTGGTCTATGCGCCGATATGCCACTGGGTCTGGGGCGGAGGCTGGCTGGGAGATTTGGGGCTTATGGACTTTGCCGGCGGCACCGTCGTCCATATCAATGCCGGTGTGGCCGCGATCGTCGCGGCAATCGTGCTGGGCAACCGCAAGGGCTTCCCCGGCTCTCCGATGCCGCCCCATAACATGACCCTGAGCGTGGCCGGCGCGTCGATGCTGTGGGTAGGCTGGTTCGGCTTCAACGCCGGCAGCGCCCTGGCCGCCGACGGCAACGCCGGTATGGCCATGCTGGTCACGCATATCTCCGCCGCGGCGGGTTCCCTGGCCTGGGTCGCCTGCGAATGGATCAAGCACGGCAAGCCCAGCGTGCTGGGTATTGTCACCGGCATGGTGGCGGGCCTGGGCACGATAACCCCGGCGTCGGGCTTCGTCGGCCCCCTGGGCGGCCTGCTGATCGGAATCGCCGCCGGTGTCGTCTGCTATTTCGCCACCCAGTACATCAAGCGCGTCCTCAAGATCGATGACTCTCTCGATGTCTTCCCGGTGCACGGAGTCGGCGGCGCGCTCGGCACCCTGCTGACCGCCGTCTTTTTTGCGAGCAGCCTGGGCGGCCCGGCAGAGGCCGGCTACGCCATGGGTTCGCAGTTCATGATCCAGGCAATCGGCGTGATTGCAACGGTCCTGTGGTGCGGCATACTCAGTTTTATCATCCTCAAGGTACTGGACGCCGTGATGGGATTGCGCGTCACCGCGGATGAAGAGACCGAAGGACTGGACCTGGTATCCCACGACGAACGCGGGTATTCCCTCTGAATACGTAAAACCCCGGGGTCAGAGTAAGTGTCGCCAGACATTACTCTGACCCCATAAATCCGTCATCCCCACTCCCCTCGTCACCCAAAGGGCGACACATTATTTGCGTCCGCGCAGAAATTACAGGACACCCATAAATTACCATAAATTACAGGACGCAGAAATTACAGGACACCCATAGAAATTACAGGACACCCATAAAAATTATATGGGTGTCCTGTAATTGTCCTGCGATACAATGTTGCAATGGACAACTACGCCGTCATCGGCAACCCCATAGCACACAGCCTCTCTCCCCGTATCCACGGGCTGTTCGCCGAGCAGACCGGCGAGGAGCTGACCTACCGCGCCATACTCTCCCATCCCGGCGAATTCACCGCCGACGTCGAGGCATTCCGCCAGGCGGGCGGCCGCGGGCTGAACGTCACCCTGCCGTTCAAGGAACAGGCCTGGGAATACGCCGGCCATAGCAGCGCCCGGGCGGACCGGGCGCGGGCCGCCAACCTGATCCGCTTTGATACGAATGGCCGGGTTTACGGCGATTCCACCGATGGGGTGGGACTGGTACGGGATCTCGGCGCCAACGGCGTGCAGGTCGCCCGAAAACACATATTGCTGGTGGGCGCGGGCGGGGCGGTCAGGAGCGTGCTCGGGAACCTTCTGGACGAGCAACCGGCCGGTGTAACTGTCATCAACCGCACCCGTTCGCGGGCGCTGGCGCTGCTGGAATTATTTCCCGAAGCCGGAGGAATCCTCAGCGCGCAGGGTTTTGACGAACCCGCCGCCGGTCCTTATGACCTGGTGATCAACGGCGCATCGGCGGGCCTGGCCGGACAGTCCCTGCCCCTCCCGGACGGGATCCTGGCGCCGGGCGCCTGTTGCTATGACATGGTTTACGGCAAGGCTGCACAGCCATTCCTGGACTGGGCCGCCAGCAACCGCGCGGCAAAACGTTGTGACGGCCTCGGCATGCTGGTGGAGCAGGCCGCCGAATCATTCCACATCTGGCGCGGCGTCCGCCCTGAGACAAAACCCGTCATCGACGCCCTGCGCTAAAGGATACCTGGGGTCAGAGTAAGAAATTCGTCAGAATTTTTACTCTGACCCCATAATTCCATCGATTTACAACCCCTGCATCCGATCCATCAGGTCGGGCAACCAGGTGATCAGCGCCGGGAACAGGCACAACAGGACAATAGTCCCGACCTGTATCGAGATGAACGGAATGATCCCCTGGTAGATATGCTGGATGCGGATCTCCTTCGGAGCCACCGCCTTCAGGTAAAACAGGGAAAAACCGAAGGGCGGGGTCAGGAACGAGGTCTGCAGGTTGATGGCGATCAGCACCGCAAGCCATAACAGGTCCACGCCCATGCCGGCAGCGATAGGCGCCAGGATGGGGACGACGATGAAGCAGATCTGGAGAAAATCCAGGAAGAAGCCCAGCAGGAAGATGAGGAGCATGCTGGCGATGAGAAAACCCAGCGTGCCGCCGGGCAGGTTGGTCATCACGTCCAGCACCAGCCGGTCGCCGCCCATGCCCCGGAACACCAGGCCGAAGGCGGTGGCGCCGATCAGGATCAGGAACACCATGCTGGTGAGTCGGGTGGTAAGGCGCATGGCTTCGTTCAACCTGTCCAGGGAGAGTTGCCCGTGCAGGGCCGCCAGCAGCAGCGCGCCCAGCGCGCCGACTGCAGCCGATTCCGTGGGCGAGGCAATACCGAAGAATATGGAACCCAGGACACCCACCACCAATATCAGCGGGGGCAACAGGGTCAGGAACACCTTGCGCACTATGTTTTCGTCAGTCTCCGCCGTTATCGCGGGAGCGACCTCCGGCCTGAGCCACGCGTGCAGGCTGATGTACACCAGGAACAGCGCCACCAGCAGCATCCCGGGCACGACGGCGCCGATGAACAGCCGGCCGACGGGCACGCCCATCACGTCGCCCAGCAGGATCAGGACGATACTCGGCGGGATGATCTGGCCCAGGGTGCCGGCCGCGGCGATGGTGCCTGTGGAAAGCTGCCTGGAATAATTCCGGCGCAACATCGTGGGCAGCGCGATGATGCCCATGGTGACCACAGTAGCGCCCACGACTCCCGTGGTGGCGGCCAGCAATGCCCCGACGACTACGACGGAAACGGCCAGCCCGCCGCGCAGGCGCCCGAACAACAGCCCCATCGTTTCCAGCAGGTCCTCCGCCAGCCCGGATTTGTCCAGCACAATGCCCATGAAAATGAACAGCGGCACCGCCAGCAGGGTGAAGTTGGTCATCACCCCCCAGATCCTCAGGGGCAGCAGGTGGAAAAAATCGAATCCCAGGAATACCCCGCCGAACAGCAGCGCAATCGCCCCGAGGGTGAACGCGACCGGGTAGCCCAGCATCAGCATGAGCATCAGGCTCAGGAACATCAGGACGATCCAGACGGTCATCACTCGTCCCGGTCAGGTTTACGGCCCAGGATAAAGGACAAACTTTTGAGACTCTCGCCGATGCCCTGGATGATCAGCAGGAAAAAGCCCAGCGGAATCGCCGCCTTCAGCACCCAGCGGTAGGGCAGCCCGCCCGGGTCGGGCGAACCTTCGGCAAACTGGTAGGCCTGGGACACGAAGGGCCAGGAGCTTATTATGATCAGGATGCAGAACGGGATCAGGAACAGCAGTGAGCAGACCAGGTTGATCCACGCCCGCCGGTAGTCCGACATGAACCGGCTGCGGTAAACCAGGTCCAGCCGCACGTGGTCGTCATGTTTCAGGGTATAGGCGGCGCCCAGCAGGAAAATGAGGGAAAACAGGTGCCACTCCAGTTCCTGGATCGCGATGGACCCGCTCTGGAAGAAATAGCGCATCATAACGTCGTAACCAACCAGCAATACCAGCGCCGGTACCAGCCAGGACAACCCTCTCCCTGAGAACTCACTGAACCACTCAATCTTCCCGGACAATTTCTCAATCAACTCCCGCATCCCCGCATTGTAACCCTTCTCAAATGAGGACACCCATAAATTCCCAAACGAGTCTCAAACGGGGACACCCATAATTCAGATGAGGACACCCATAAATCAAGGTCAACAAAAATTCAGATGAGGACACCCGTAAATCATGGGTGTCCC
>JAPPLI010000088.1:9304-21530 GCA_028819495.1 Gammaproteobacteria bacterium
TAAATCAAGGTCAACAAAAATTCAGATGAGGACACCCGTAAATCATGGGTGTCCCAAAATAGGGAATCATGGGTGTCCCGAAATAGGGAATCAGGAATTGGACAGATTGATGTAATCCGCGACGCTTAAATCGGCGGGTCTTGCGGAGGGAGAGATATTCAATTCTTCCAGTTGCGCCGCGTCGAACCAGGGTTTCAACCCGTTGCTGATCTTTTTGCGGCGGGCGGAGAAGGCGGCTCGCACCAGTTCCGTGAACCGGTTGAAATCCCTGATCCGGCCGGCCGCTTCGGGCAAGACAGTCAATCTCACCACCGCCGAATCGACATTCGGCCTGGGGCTGAAGGCGGCAGGCGCAACGTCAAACAGCTTTTCCGCACGGCAGCGCGCCTGCACCATCACGCTGAGCCGGCCGTATTCGGGCGTGCCGGCGGCGGCGCAGATACGGTCGACCACTTCTTTCTGCAACATGAACAGCATGTGGCCGACCTGGTTGAAACCCAGCAGGTGGAACAGCAGGGGAGTGGAGATGTTGTACGGCAGGTTGCCCACCACCTTCAGAGGCGCCGGGCCGAATTCGGCAAAATCCACCGTCAGTACATCCTGCCGCACCAGGTTCAAACGGCCGGTACCCTGGCATCGTTCGACCAGCTCCGCGGCCAGGTCCCGGTCGACCTCAACCACGTCCAGTGCGCCGGCCGTGCGCAGCAGGGGGATGGTCAGCGCGCCCCTGCCGGGGCCGATCTCAACGATTCTCTCACCGGGACGCGCATCAATGGCCCGGATTATCCTGTCAACAATGGCCGCGTCCTTGAGAAAATGCTGGCCGAAGCGCCTGCGGACGGGAGGCATGAAAACCGGACCCCGGGTTATCTCCGGGCCAGGTGAATGGCCAAATCGACGGCCGCGCACATGCTGCCCGCATCGGCCCTGCCGGTCCCTGCCAGGTCGAAGGCCGTGCCGTGGTCAACCGAAGTCCGAATGATGGGCAGCCCCAGGGTGACATTCACGGTGTTGCCGAACCCGTGGGATTTAAGCACCGGCAGGCCCTGGTCGTGGTACATGGATATCACGGCATCCGTATTCTCCAGGGAAGCAGCGGTAAAAGCGGTATCCGCCGGGACCGGCCCCGCCAGGTCCAGTCCCCCGGCTTTCAGTTCATCGATGACCGGGGTGATGACCTCGTTCTCCTCCTTGCCCAGCAGGCCGCCCTCCCCGGCGTGAGGGTTGATGCCGCACACCAGCAGGCGCGGCTCGCCGATACCGAATTTCGCCTGCATGTCATCGGCAACGACCCTGATGACATCGCGCAGGCGCGGGCGGGTGATGCATCCGGCAACTTGGTTCAGGGGCAGGTGCGTCGTGACCAGCGCTACCCGGGCAAAGTCATTCACCAGCATCATCACCGGAGACAGGCTGCCGCAGTAATTCGCGATGTACTCGGTATGGCCCGTGAACTTGTGCCCCGCCGCGGCGATGGCGGACTTGCTCACCGGACCGGTGACCATGGCATGAAACTCACCGGACATGCAGCCGTCCGCTGCGCGCTCGATTGCCGAGACCACGCAGTCGCTATTGCGCGGCGCCGGTGTTCCGGGCTTCACCGCGGGCACGGCCAGCGGCTGGTGCAGGTATAACAGTTGCCCGGCCTTGCACGGCCTGATCGGCGCATCGGGATCGTACTGGATTAACTCAACCTCCATGCCGAGCATGCGCGCCCGTGCTTCCAGCACTACGGGATCGCCGATAACAACTTTCTGCGCCCAGACCTGGTTCAGGGCGCCTGCGAGCAGGATATCGGGGCCGATACCCGCAGGTTCCCCCATGGTCAAGGCCACACGCGGACAGGTCATGAATCCAGCCGGTACTCCACGTAGGCCTCGTCGCGCATCTGCCGCAACCAGTCGGTGCGCGCCTCTTCCAGTTTGCGCCGGCGGATCGCCTCCCTGGCCCGCGCCCGCTTGATGTCTTCGGTGCTGTCGTGCTCTCGCCGGTCCAGCACCTGGAGGATGTGAAAACCGAACTGTGACGGGAACGGCTCGCTGACGGCGCCGGGCTCGAGGGAGTTCATCATGTTTTCAAACTCCGGCACCAGGTCGCCCGGGTTCACCCAGCCCAGGTCGCCGCCGTCTGCGGCGCTCATGGTATCGACGGAATGGGCCTTGGCCAGCTCGGCAAAATCATCCCCCCCCTCGATGCGCATGCGCAATTGCTGCAACCGGCGCCGCGCATCATCGACCGTGGTCAGTTCATCCGGCCGGACCAGGATATGCCTGACCTTCGTCTGTGTGACGACCACCTGTTCGCTGCTGCGCTTGTCCAGCAGCTTGATGATGTGGTAGCCGCTGGGGCTCTTGATGAGGCCGCTGAGCCCGCCGACTTCCATATCGGAGATGAAATCGGCGAACAGCGTGGGGACCTGGCCGGCCTTGCGCCAGCCCAGGTCGCCGCCGTCCAGCGCCTGCTGGCCGTCGGAGTAGGTAGCGGCCATGCTGGCGAAATCGCCGCCGCCCTGCAACTCGCTCAATGCTTGCTCCGCGGTTTCCCTGGCGCGCGTCACCTGGCGCGAGGAAGCCCCTTCGGGTATGGCGATCAGGATATGGGCGATATGGAACTCGATGTCCGTTTCACCCTGGTGCTCCTGGTTTGACAGGTAGTTGTCGATCTCCCGGTCGGTGACGATGACCCGGTTATCGACCTGGCGCTGTTGCAGCCGGGAAATGAGTATTTCATCGCGAATCTCCCTGCGGAAATTCTCATAGCCGTAACCGTCCTGCTCCAGGATCTCCCGGAACTGGTTCAGGCTCAACTCGTTTTCCCTGGCAATATTGCTGATGGTGCGGTTCAGGGTCTCATCATCGACCCGGATGCCCGTGTTCTGCGCCATCTGGATCTGGAGCTTGGTCATGATCAACCTGTCCAGCACCTGTTTCTGCAGGATGTCCAGGGGCGGCAGGGGGATGTTCTGCTCCTCCATCTGCGTGGTCACGCCCCTGATCTTCACCGCCAGCTCGCTGCGCATGATCACGTCATCGTTGATGACCGCGACGATCCGGTCCAGGTCCTGCACCGCCGTTACCAGGCCGGACAGCAGCATGCCTGCGAGCAGCGCCAGTGCCAACCGGGGTTTCATTGCAGCGGCAGGCTGTCGCCGTAACCCGGTATGGCCTGGTTCAGGAGATCAACGGTCCTCTGGCCGATGCTTCCCAGGCCTTTCAATTCCAGTTGCAGGAAGAAACCGGTATTGAAATCGCCTTCCAGGTTGGACAGGAAACGCCGGCCGACGGCCTTGATGGCAAAACAGCAACCCTCGTATTCCACCCCGAAGAACAGGTCCAGGGTGCGCCCCTCGGATACCGCATAATTCCACCTGCCCACGGTGTTCAGCTTGTCGGTCAGGGGCCAACTGAACGACACGTCGGATTGTTCGATGTCCGTCGGGGTGCGCCGGATCTGGCCGGTCGCGGCCCGCCGCACCCGGTAAGCCAGGTTGATGACCTTGCTGCCCGCGGGGTTGTATTGCGCGGTGAGCGCCATTTTCCGGGTGAGACGGTCGTTGATGTCCCAGTAAATCTCCGCGCCCAGGGTCAGGTCGTCACGCAGGTTGGCGCCGGCCTCGACGATCAGCGGCGAGAGCAGGTCGTTTTCCGGTATGCCGATATCCACCAGTTCGCCCTGCGCGCCCAGGATCTGCCTGATGACATCCTGGTCTTCCAGGTAAAACGACTGCGCCACCTGCAGCGAAGCGAGCTGTTTGCCCGTTCCCCGGTTGATCAGCCGGCTGCCCAGGGCCAGGGTAACCTGGTTCGTGTCGCCGATACGGTCGTAGCCGCTGAACCGGTTTTCCCGGAACAGGGCGTTATAGTCCAGGTTGAAAACGGACGAATCGAAGACCGGCAGGTCGTTCTGGTCCTCGTGCGGCACGTACAGGTAGAACAGCCGCGGTTCCAGCGTGTGCTGGAAGTCGCGGTCCCGCATCCGGAAATCCCGTTCCAGGAACACGCCGCTGTCCACGCTGACGATGGGCAGGGTCCGGTTCGGACTCTTTTTGAAAGGCCCCTGCTTGTCCAGTTCGTACTGGGTGAAGCGCACCCCGACCCTGGGCACGAGGAAAGCCGCCTGGGTGCGGATCGGGTAACTGATGGTCGGGTACAGGTCGGCGCGGAACCCGGTCACGTCCACCGTGACCCCGGTTTCGCCGGTGCGGTCGAAATAGGTGAAATCCGTCCGCAGGTCGAGGTTGATTTTTTTGTTGCCGCTCAGGGGGCGGTACCTGAATTGCAGGCGCGGCAGGTTTTTGTAGGGCCTGGATGTGACCCGGATGCTCTGGTCGACGATCTGGTAGCTGTGCAGTCGGCCCAGTACGTTCCAGTTGCGGCCGCGGTAGGTCACGTCTGCCCGGCGCGGCAGGTAGCGGGTACTGGAAATGGCCAGGTCCGTGCCGAAGTCCTCCAGGTATTCCGGGTCAGAAGCCTGGTTGTAGTCCACGTACAGCCGGCCCCGGCCGAGGAAACTCTGGGTGAGTTCGATATTGAGCATGCTGCGGTCGCGATCATCAAACCCGACGTCGCCGGGCAGGTATTCCAGGTTCACCCGGCCCTCGCCCCCCGCGCGCAGGTAGCGGTATTCCAGCATGCCCATGACGCCGCTGTTGGCCAGCACCCTGGGCGTGATGGTCGCGTCCATGCTGGGCGAGATATTCCAGTAATAGGGCAACCGGGTCTCAAACCCGCCGTGGCTGTTCTTGCCGATGCCCGGCGCCAGGAAGCCGGATTTGCGTTCCCTGCTCAGGGGGAAGGTGAAGTACGGCGCATAGAACACGGGGATGTCCTTGATCTTCAGGACGATGTTCCTGCCCGAGCCGCGGTCCGTGTCATGGTCGAGGTGCAGTTCCCGCGCGCTGATGCGCCAGAAATTCTGCTCGATGCCGCCGCCGTTCTCCGGCGCGCAGGTGGTGAACGTCATGCCTTTCCCGGACGTCAGGGTCCCGGGGTCGATGAACAGTTCATCGGCCCTGCCCCGGGCATCGCTGTCGTGCAGGTAGTATTCGGCGCCGGACACCGTTGCCGTGCTGTCCTCGACGTCGATATGGGCGCCCTCGCCGGCCAGGAACAGCGATTCCTCCCAGAACTTCACGTCGCCGGACAGGTCGACGAAATTCCCCGGGTCGTTGTACACCGCGTCGTCCGCGCGCGCCTGCCATGTATCCGTGGACATCTCGACGGAACCCGTCAGGTGCGAGATGCCCTTCTCGGTCAGGTCGATGCTGTCGGCATTGAGGTATGTATCGCCTTCCTCCGTCTCGACATCGACCACCGGCCGCTCCGGCACCTGGAACACGATGGGGCAGAACGGCCCCCCGGCCACCGGTGTCTCCTGCGCCAGGACCGCGCCGCCCCACAGCAGCAGTAAAAGACAGGACACCCACATAAAAGACAGGACACCCATATGATTTTTGTGGGTGTCCTGTCTTTTATGTGGGTGTCCTGTAGAGGACATGCTTGCACCTCGCTCTGTCACTCCCGCGCTCCCTTCGTCACTCATTGCATCCTTCCCTGGATGCAACCCTGCGGGCGGCTATCGCCGTGCAAATCGGCCGTCCTGCCGATTTGTCCCGCGCAGGCGGGAATCCAGTGAAACACTACGTCGCCCAACGGGCGACTCTTTTTAACCCAACCCATCATGTCTTAGGCAACGTAACGCCTCTCTGGCGCTGGTACTTCCCCTTCCGGTCACTGTAGGACGTCTCGCACGCCTCATCGGATTGCAGGAAGATCACCTGGGCCACCCCCTCGTTGGCATAAATCTTCGCGGGCAGCGGCGACGTATTGGAAAACTCCAGGGTGACGTGGCCCTCCCATTCCGGCTCCAGCGGCGTCACGTTGACAATGATGCCGCAACGGGCATAGGTGGACTTGCCCAGGCATATCGTCAGCACGTCCCGGGGGATACGGAAATACTCGACGGTGCTGGCCAGGGCGAACGAGTTGGGCGGGATGATGCAGACCTCCCCCTTGAAGTCCACGAAGCTGTCCTCGTCGAAACCCTTCGGATCGACGATGGCGGAATTGATGTTGGTGAAGATCTTGAACTCATCCGAGCAGCGCACGTCATAGCCGTAGCTGGAAGTGCCGTAGGACACCAGCGGCATGGAACCGTTATGTTTGACCTGTTGGGGCGAAAACGGTTCAATCAGGCCCCGGGTCTCGGCCATCTTGCGAATCCATTTATCGCTTTTGACCGGCATTCAGGCGTTCTCGACAACGATTTTCGGGAACCTGGCGCTGTAGTCTTTGGCCCGTAACGACAATCTCGCCGCGGCCCTGCGGGAGATGGCCCGGTAGGTTTCGGCAATGGGCGAGTCCGGTTCCATCGCCACGGTCGGCCGGCCGTTGTCCACGCCCTCGCGGATGCTGGTGTCCAGGGGCAGGGAACCGAGCAGGCCGACGTCGTACTGCTCCGCCATCTGCTGCCCGCCGCCGCTGCCGAAGATGTGCTCCTCGTGGCCGCACTGGCTGCAGATATGGGTGCTCATGTTCTCCACGATGCCCAGCACCGGCACCTCGACCTTCTCGAACATCTTCAGGCCCTTGCGCGCGTCCAGCAGGGCGATGTCCTGGGGCGTGGTCACGATGATCGCCCCGGAGACCGGGATTTTCTGGCACAGCGTCAACTGGATGTCGCCGGTGCCCGGCGGCAGGTCGATGATCAGGTAATCCAGGTCCGACCAGTTGGTGTCGCCCAGCAACTGTTCCAGCGCCGAAGTGACCATGGGACCGCGCCAGATCATCGGCGTCTCCTCGTTCACCAGGTAGCCGATGGACATGGACTGCAGGTGGTAGCTGACGTTCGGCTCGATGGATTTGCCGTCGTGGCTGTCCGGCTTGGCGCGGCAGCCCAGCATGCGCGGCTGGCTCGGCCCATAGATGTCTGCATCCAGGATGCCCGTCTTCGCCCCCTCCGCGTGCAGGGACAGGGCCAGGTTCACGGCCGTCGTCGATTTGCCCACGCCGCCCTTGCCGGACGCCACCGCGATCGTGTTCTTGATGTTGTCTATGGGTTTCACGCCGCGCTGCACGGCATGGGACTTGATATCGGTATCGATATCCAGGTCAATCCCTTGCACTCCCGGAATTTGCCGCAGTTGTTCCCTGACCGCATCCCGCAGTGTGTCGATATAACCGTTCGCCGGGTAACCCATTTGCAGGGAAACTCTGACGTTATCACCGTCGATTTGAATATCCTTGACCATTTCGGCGGAGACGAGGTCTTTTTCCAGGTTGATGTCCTGTACCTGGCCCAGCGCAGCTTCAATCGCCTCACGACTCGTTATAGACATGAAACACCCGTCACGTAAGTTCCAAAATAACTATTTTACACAAATCGGGGACACCCATAAATCACAAATCGCACAAATCGGGGACGCACAAATCGGGGACACCCATAAATTACGTCGTAAGTTTGCACAAATCGGGGACATCCATAAATCACGTCGCAAGTTTGTATCGGCGCCAGTTTTATGGGTGTCCTGAACTTTTGCGGTGATAAAGAAAATTATGGGTGTCCTGAACTTTTCCATAGAAGATTATGGTAAGTTGTCGCAATGACGGAAACACAACGTAAAATCTTTGTTACGAGCGCATTGCCATACGCGAACAGTTCGATCCATATCGGGCACCTGCTGGAGGCGATCCAGACCGATATCTGGGTGCGCTTCCAGAAGCTGCGCGGCCACGACTGCCTGTACATCTGCGCCGACGATGCCCACGGCACGCCCATCATGCTGAGCGCGGACAGCCAGGGTACTACCCCGGAACAGTTGATCGACCGCATCCATGCCGAACACGAACGCGATTACGCCGGTTTCGAGATTGGCTTCGACAACTTCCATACCACCCATTCCGGGGAAAACCGGGAGTTCGCGGAGAACATCTACGCCCGCCTCGACGCCGCAGGCCATATCAAGCGCCGCACCATCACGCAGTTCTACGACCCGGTAAAGGAAATGTTCCTGCCGGACCGGTTCATCCGCGGCGAATGCCCGTTCTGCCATGCGCAGGACCAGTACGGCGACAGTTGCGAGTCCTGCAACCGCACCTACACGCCCACGGACCTGGTCAACCCGGTATCGTCCATCTCCGGCGCGACGCCCGTGGAAAAGGAATCCGAGCATTATTTCTTTGACCTCCCCGCGTTTGAACAGGTGCTGCGGGACTGGGTCGGCGCCGGCCACCTGCAGCCCGAAGTGGCGAACAAGCTGGCCGAGTGGTTCACGGCCGGTCTGAGGGAATGGGACATCTCCCGGGACGCGCCGTATTTCGGTTTCGAGATACCCGGCGCGCCGGGCAAGTATTTCTACGTGTGGGTTGACGCCCCCATGGGCTATTTCGCCAGCCTCAAGAACCTGCTGGACCGGCAGGGGAGGGACGTGGAGGAGTACATCGGCGCCGGCAGCAGCGCCGAGATGTACCACTTCATCGGCAAGGACATCATGTACTTCCATACCCTGTTCTGGCCGGCCCTGTTGCACGGCAGCGGCCACCGCCTGCCCAGCAACGTGTTCGTGCACGGTTTCCTCACCGCCAACGGCCAGAAAATGTCCAAATCCCGGGGCACCTTCATCAACGCACGCACCTACCTGGAGCACCTGGACCCGGAGTACCTGCGCTATTACTTCGCCGCCAAGTCCGGCAGCGGCGTGGACGACATCGATCTCAACCTGGATGATTTCCGCCAACGCGTGAACGCCGACCTGGTGGGCAAGGTGGTGAACGTTGCCAGTCGCTGCGCCGGATTCATCCACAAGCGTTTCGGCGGGAAGCTAGCCGCGGCTGTGCATGACGAGGTGCTGCTGCGGGAATTCACCGGCGCAGGCGAGTCCATCGCCGCGTCCTATGAAGCACGGGAATACGCCCGCGCAATGCGCGATATCATGGCCCTGGCCGACCGTGCGAACCAGTACATCGATCGGCACAAGCCCTGGGAGATGGCCAGGCAGGATCCCGGTTCAGCCGAACTGCAACAGATATGCTCACTGGGCCTGAACCTGTTCCGCATCCTCATCATTTACCTGAAGCCGGTGCTGCCCGGCCTGGCCCGGCGCGCCGAGGAATTCCTCGGTGTCGAAGCGCTCGCCTGGAACGGCCTGGACGCGCCGCTGCTGGACCACCCGGTGCGGAAGTTCAAGCCGTTGCTCACCCGGGTGGAGCAGGAGCGCATCGACGCCGTGGTCGAGGCCAGCAAGGAAAGCCTGGGGGCAGGTGAAAATGAGGACACCCAAGTAACGAGTGAAAACGAGGACACCCAAGTAACGAGTGAAAACGAGGACACCCATGAAACGGGGGCGCGTGAAAATGAGGACACCCATGCTGTAAGTGCAGGCGCCGTTAACAAATACCTGGTTAAAGACCCCGTTGCCACAGAGATCTCCTTTGATGAATTCACAAAAATAGACCTGCGCGTCGCAACGATTACCCACGCCTCCCATGTGGACGGCGCGGACAAGCTGCTGCAGCTGAACCTGGACCTGGACGGCGAAAACAGGACCGTATTCGCCGGCATCAGGAGCGCCTACCGCCCGGAAGACCTGGTCGGCAGGCAGACGGTAATGGTGGCCAACCTGGCGCCCCGCAAGATGCGCTTCGGCATCTCCGAAGGGATGGTCCTTGCCGCCGGCCCCGGCGGCGAGGAAATCTACCTGCTGAGCCCCGACGAAGGCGCCGCCCCCGGCATGAGAGTCAAGTAGCAATTACAGGACACCCAAGTAAATCACGGGACACCCATATAAATTACAGGACACCCATAGTATAAATTACAGGACACCCATAGAAATCACGGGACATCCATGTAAATTGCAGGACACCCATAGAACCATGGCTGAAATCACCCTCATCTTCCTTGCAGCCTGCCTGGCCAACAATTTGGTAACCGACCACCTGCTCGGCGCAAGCCCCATGTTGGCGGCTGCGCAAAGGCTTGATGTGGCATTCGACATGGCAAGAGCCGTCATCGGCATCACCATCGTGGTCGCATTCGCCACCTGGTTGGTGGACAATTTGCTCATCACCCCCCTGAACCTGGAAAACTACCGGCTACTTATCCTCGTGATGACCGTTCTCGGCGTCTGCCAGGCGGCTCGAACATTGCCGGCCAGGTATTGTCCGCGCCTGTTCGACCGGGACGGCAGGTTTTACCCGCTATTGCTGATGAACTGCGCACTGCTGGGTGTGATGCTGCTCGGCGCACAACAGGATACAGGCCCGCTCGGCGCCCTGGCCTACGGCGCAGGAGCCGGCCTGGGATACTCCCTGGTGTTGCTGGGTTTCACCGCCATCAACCTGCGCCTGGCCGTCACCGATCTCCCTGCGCCCGTCAAGGGCCTGCCCCTGCAGATGATTACCCTCGGCCTGATTTCCCTCTCCTTTACAGCTATCACCTGAATCAGGGGTCCCCGGTTTCTCCGATGCTGGAACTGCTGATTACCTGAATCAGGATACCCATAAAAAAGCGCCCGAATCAGGACACCCATAAAATGCTGGAACTGATTGTCGCGACCACGGCGCTGTATTTGCTGGGAATATTGCCGGCCCTGCTGCTCTCCGGAAAAGATGAGGCCAGTCAAGGCGATCGGGAGATAACCATCACGGCGATAGATGCTTTGCTGCCACAGACTCAATGCGGCGACTGCGGATATCCCGGTTGCCTGCCCTATGCACAAGCTATAGTCGACCGGAACGTGCCCCTCAACTTATGTCCCCCCGGCGGTGACGCGACAGTCAGAAAGCTTGAGAACCTGCTGGGAAAACCATACCGGCACACCACCCCGCCCGCGCCGGAAAACCTGTTGGCCGTCATAGATGAAGAAACCTGTATAGGCTGCATAAAATGCATCGACGCGTGCCCCGTGGACGCCATCGTGGGCAGCGCCAAACAACTCCATGCAGTCATCCCGGAATACTGCACAGGTTGCAAACTATGTCTGCCTCCCTGCCCGGTGGACTGCATCACAATGATCCCCCACAAAACCCATATCACTTTTTAAACCAGGACACCCATAAATTCAGGGAGTCCCTGAACCAGGACACCCACTAATTCCGGGCGTCAACAATTTTATGATGCAATTTATGGGTGTCCTGTAAATTAATTTAGTTGACATCGAATTGCGTGCCGGTATGATTGGCATTCTGGGAATAACCTATTATTTGGAGGGATCCATGACCACATCTCGAAGCCAACAGATCTGCCTGACTGAAACCTGTTATTACCACTGTATTTCCCGTTGTGTTCGCCGTGCATTCCTGTGCGGCTATGACGAATATTCCGGGAAAAGCTATCAACATCGCCGAGACTGGGTGGAACAACAGCTACTCAGGCAATCCCAGGCGTTCTGCATCGATGTAGCAAGTTACGCAATCATGTCAAATCATTATCACGTGATTATCAGAGTCAACCCTGAACTGGCTGCTTCTCTCTCTGCAGAGGCTATACTGGACCGCTGGCAACTGCTGTACCGTCTTGACCCGCTTATGGTCCGTTTCAAAGAAGGAGATGTACTGACCGATGAGGAAAAGAATATCGTCGACAATGAGATACGCAGAATGCGGGAGGTATTGATGAGCATCAGCCGCTTCATGGGATATCTGAATGAACGTATCGCCCGCAGGGCTAATGCGGAGGATGGCTGTAAGGGCCGATTTTGGGAAGGACGCTTCCGCTCACAGGCCTTACTTGATGATGTCGCTTTGCTGCAATGCTTGGCTTATGTGGATTTGAACCCTGTTCGAGCCGGCATCAGCCAAAACCCGTTGCAATCAGAGTACACTTCCATTAAACGGCGACTGGCCTGTGACAGCTCCGGCCTGCTGGAATTCAAAACGGATAAAGCGGGAAAGATGTCGGAGAATTACAACGAACTCCCGTTTCATATTAAAGACTATCTGGAGTTACTTGAATGGTCGGGCTGTATTATTCAAGGGGATAAACGTGAATTTATTACTGAAAACGCACCCGCCTTGATTGACAAATTCGTTTTAGAACCGGCTCGTTGGCATACAGCGATGAAGCCTCCTCTACCCTGGCATCAGAAGGCATTAGGATCAGCCAGGAATATAAAGAAGTACTGTGAAGCCATTGGCCAACGTTGGCTGCGTCAGGCCGATTACGCGTTAAATTATACTTAACCCCCCAAGAGCTACCTTACACCACTTCCTGGCAGGGGGTTACCCCTGTT
>JAPPLI010000100.1:0-99608 GCA_028819495.1 Gammaproteobacteria bacterium
CACTTCACGCCACATTACAATATACTTGGTTTGACCACACTTTCAGTCACACCCTAGACATCCTCAGAGACCCTGTTTACCCCATCAAGGAGTAGGCGTCCTCGTCCCACATTCGGCGTTCTTATCGACGGATATCCGGCTTCTTGAGTAGGAGCTGTTTTATGAAGGCAGTCGACAATAAACTCGCAAGCGTCGTTGAGCGTCGTGTATCCCCCTTTCGGAGTCGCGGCGCTACTCATGTTATCGAGATTGGGTGAGGTGATTGTGTACGGCGACGTTGTTCGCGTCTGATCGGTCACACTCCTAATTCCTCGAGGTTCCGGGCAATCCGCGCCGCCAGTTCCGCTGCTTCTTCATTGAGCCCTTTGAGGTCAGTGTGAATGGAGCGAAGCGTCTCCTCAAAGTCGAAATCTTCATCTTCTTCTTCAGGTGCCACGCCCACATAACGACCCGGAGTGAGACTCCAGTCATGCGTCTCAATTTCGTTGCGGCGAACCAGCTTGACCAAGCCTTCGACATCGCAGAGTTCCGCATCGGGGAAGCGTTGCTGCAACCAGTCGGCCTGGCGGACAAAGTAGCGTGTCCGCCGTAACGCCTCGACGGTTGTTGTCCGTGCGCTCTCCAACGACTTGCGCCATTTGCCGATCTCCGAGTTACGCCAGAGATCAGAGTTCTGAGCATCAAGTTCCTTGATCGCCATATCAGCAACGCGACCCATTATCTTTGCCGCCAGATCGATCTGCCTGATCAGGTCGCGGCAACTCTCAGCCGCGTCATGCAGACTTTTGCGCTCCGTATGCAGTCCTGCATTGTCCCGCGATTTGCCATTTCCACCCTTATTCCAGTCGGCGGCACGTTCAGCGACTTCTTGATTGAATGCCATGGTATCGGTAAACACCTTGGTCTGGGCAGAGATGAGTTCCTTCCATGTCTCTGCAAGCGGGTCGGGGTCACGACTTTCCGTCGCAAAGGGTTCGGCGAGGTCGACAAGCTTAACGAGAACTTCCTTGAATGCCGCGAGAGGCTTGGTGGCCGCTTGTCCTTCTGCAATGGCTTGTG
Source organism: Gammaproteobacteria bacterium (assembly GCA_028819495.1). Taxonomy (GTDB): domain Bacteria; phylum Pseudomonadota; class Gammaproteobacteria; order Eutrophobiales; family Eutrophobiaceae; genus JAAXHV01. The sequence goes on from JAPPLI010000100.1 coordinate 1,060, forward strand.
CTAGGTAGCTCTCTACCAGTTCGAGAAATCGGTCTGACTTCTTCCGATAAAGCCAGATAATGGCGGCGATGTTCTTCTGTTGCTCCGGACTGAAGTCGAAGATGGCGCGGGAGACCTTGCGATAGATGTTGCGCACGTCCAGCATCAGCACTTGATCCGCCCGCTCAGGGTCCCGTTTTTTGGCCCGGTCAAAAAACCAGAGCTGGCAAGGCACGGTTCGGGTATAGAAGAAGTTGCCGCGGATATCTATCATCACATCTACGGCCCCGGACTCTACCAGCTTCTGACGCACCTTGGCCTCATCACGCCCGGCGCTGGAGGCCTGTGACGACATGACGACCCCGGCCCTGCCGTTTTCATTCAGGTAACTGTAGAAGTACGAAAGCCACAGGTAGTTGGCGTTGGAAACCTTCTTTGCCTTGTTTACACCCGGCAGGCCGAAGGGGAGCCGACCATCTCCCTTGATCTTCTCGGCATCCACCTCATCCACGTTGAACGGTGGATTGGCCATGACAAAGTCGCACTTGCCAGCCAGTTCATGCGGGTCCTTGTAGTAAGTGATGGCCTCGTTCCCGGCCCGGATAGCGCCTTGCAGTCCATGAACAGCGAGATTGATCTGGGCAAGTTTTGCGGTAGTCTCGTTCTTCTCGTGGCCGTAGAACGTAACCCGTTCCATTGTGTCCTGTCCCTCGTTTTCGATGAAGTGGCTGGACTGCGCAAACATACCGCCGGAACCGCAAGCGGGGTCGAGGATGACGCCGTGGTCGGGCTCAATGACGTTGACAATGGTCTGAACGATTGAAGGCGGGGTGAAGAACTCGCCGTTGTCGTGTGCGCGGTCTTTGGAGAACTCCGCGAGGAAATATTCATAGATACGGCCGAACACGTCACCCGATGCTTTGCGCAGTGTTTCTGAATCGAATGTACGCATCATTTCTTCCAGAACATCATCCTCGAAGCGTTCATAGTCCTTTGGAAGCTGGCCTGCGAGCGGCGAAAAGTGTTCTTCAACAGCCTCCATGGCAGCATTCACGGCAGCGCCAAGATTACCCTGCTTACGCATCTCGAGTAAAACATCATAACGCGCAGTTTCAGGCAGCATCATGGCCCGCCGCCGGGTGAAATCAGCTTCGATTAAGGGGCGGTCCGGCATTCTGCCAGCAGCAATATCTTCATCTATCGCCGCCTTGGCCTCGTAATAGCGATTCGTCGCGTGCCGGAGAAAGATAAGCCCGAATATGGGCATGAAATACTCATTAGACGCGAGGTTCGAATTTGCCCGCAGGTTATCCGCGACCTTCCAGAGATCCGCCTCAAACTGTTCAATGCCATCGAAATGACCATCGACGGCAGAACCGAATTCATTTTTCTTCATACTTTGGGAATCCTCGGCATACACATATTTCTTACTTCTCCTTCGGTAACGAGTAACATCGTGGATTGGAAATCAGCTTCGCCACTTAGTTAGAATCTTCTTTCCGAGAGACCAGACCTTGAATAAACCAGTATTCAGACTCTCCGGATCGTGTTTGTTAATTGTACCCCGGATGTTTGCGCCAGTACCGGTGCTTTGTATATTGGTCACATTTCCGTGGATCGTCTGGTGAAATATCTGCGCAGTTACCTCCGGGGCGCGTGAAATCAATGCAGGTTCAACCCCTTCAGCACCAGGTATTTTGTCCGCAATCTCAATGGTAATTTCAAGCAATCTCTTTCTGATGGCATTAGACATTTCGATGAGTGGTGTCTGCGAAATAAACCCTACGATTTTGCCAGGATTATAGTCTGGATAAATTTTTCCACGAAGGACAACTATCAAATTGGAAAGATCAAGATATATACCGTTTTTCTCGCCTGCCATATCTTCTACAGCGGCAGCGCTTTCTCGAATCTTGTAATTGACCCAATCCTCGCCTGCGATTTGCTTAATGAGTAACGGAGGAATTGGTGCATTTTCGATGCGCATGCCGAGCGGACCAAGAAAAGTGCCAGAGAAGGAGACAGGAACTTCTCTGTACGCCGGAATATCGGCATCCTGTGGGTATCCCTCTGCTTCATACTTTATCCACTCTGCAAGCTCGTCACTTCCTAACTTAGCCGCGAGTAATCGGAGCTTTAATAGTGTACTTGCGATGGATGTATTGTGATCAACAAGATCGGCCTGGATGCTCTCGAGAAAGCCCGCATTAGATGCTCCAGCCTGGTTGACTGTTGCTTTGTCAAACTTCTCCTGCCAGTAATCTCCCGAAAGGTCTGGAGCGGTTTCTGGGTCAAAATCCCGGTCTGTAGGGTTTTCATTCATTTTCATTAGCTTTTTTCATGCCTTGGACGCGGCAATTAATTGGATTCAGACTATTCCATGTGACTATCTACGTCCATACTCTCATGAAGAACACGGACAACATTGATGCCATCCTCCAGCGCCAGATAAACAATCAGATGATGCGCATGATGGTGAATCCGTACCGGAGGATTTAATTCTGTTCGTTCCCGGCAGATCAGGGGTTGTTCGGCCAACAGCCGAATTGCTTCCTCCAGGTCATCCAGATATTTGTCAGCCTGATATTCTCCCCACTCATTCAAGGTGTACAGCCAGATTTCAATCAAATCCTGTTCAGCCAGACTCTGCTTAAGTATCCGTGGCATCAGGGATTTTCAGTCCCCGCCAACTGTCTGGCTCTCTGTTTAATGGCTTTCACATCAAGCTCCCCCGCATGACCGCTCTTAATACCTTGAGTAATAGCATATTGAAGTGCAGCAAGCTTCTTCTTGTCCTGCTGATCCTTTCGAATAAGATCACGCACGTAGTCGCTGGAACTGGCATAATTCCCTGCGTCTATTTGTGCCTTAACCCAGTCTTTCATTGGTTCTGGCACTGAGATATTCATTGTGGCCATGGTCTCCTCCCGGTGTCGTTGTTGATGCGAATATAGCAATATATGACAATTATTGTCAACTGTTAGCCATTCAAGGTAGCACAATCCGCAATCATTTTATGACTGTTAATTTCAACCATACACTATCTTACATATATAAAACGTGCAGTTCATCACGTTTTTCCCACGTAAAACGTGATCGTTTACCACATTTCTGATATGATTCCGCCTCATAACCACCATACAGGTGTCTTATGCAGCGCGATATCAAACAACACCTCCTTCAATGGAAAGACTCGGACAGGCGTAAGCCTCTGGTCTTGCGCGGCGCGCGCCAGACCGGCAAAACCTATTCCCTGAGAGAGTTCGGCCAGCAACACTACAAGCGCCTTGCCTACCTGAACTTTGAAGAGACGGTGTCCGCCTCACAAATTTTCCAGGCGGACTTGGACCCGCATCGGATCATCTCGGAAATCGGCCTGATGCTGGATCTGCCCATCATCCCGGCTGAGACGTTGGTCGTTTTTGATGAGGTTCAGGCTTGTCCCAATGCGCTTACGAGCCTGAAATATTTTGCCGAGAAGGCCGGCAAGTACCATGTTGCTGCGGCAGGCTCGTTACTGGGCGTTAAACTGGGCAAACCGGCGAGTTTTCCGGTGGGGAAAGTGAATTTCCTGGATTTGTATCCGCTCAGCTTCTGTGAGTTTCTTGACGCCCTGGATAAAAGCCGGCTGCGTGAACATATCGATTCCATCGACAGGTTAAGCCCCCTCCCCGCCCCCATTCACGAGCAGTTAATTCACTTGTTGAAGGTCTACACCTTTACCGGGGGGATGCCGGAAGCGGTCATGCGCTACCGGGAAAACCAGGACCTGCATAGCGTCAGAACAATACAGAGAGAAGTCCTGAACGCCTACCTGCTGGACTTCTCCAAGCATGCCGACCCGCGCGAGGTCATGAAAATTTCCACGGTCTGGAACCAGGTCCAAAGCCAACTGGCAAAGGAAAACAAAAAATTTATCTTTTCGGCGGTTCGAAAAGGCGCTCGGGGGCGTGAATATGAGAACGCTATTCAGTGGTTGCTGGACGCGGGGCTGATCTACAAATCGGTGAAAATTTCCGCTCCCAGGTTGCCGGTTGAGGCGTATGCCCAATCCAATATATTCAAGATTTACCTGCTGGACCCCGGCCTGCTTGCGGCGATGGCCGACATACCTGCCCGCATACTGATTGAAGGCCACCGGCTGTTTACCGAATACAAAGGCGCTTTCATTGAAAACCTGGCCGCGGCCACCCTGGTCGGCGTTCACGGGAAACAGCTATATTACTGGGCCAGCGAAAACATGGCTGAAGTCGATCTCGTCGTTCCGTACGAGCATGAACTCTATCCGTTGGAGGTGAAGGCAGGAATTTCAAGGAAGAAAAAGAGCCTGCTTGCCTATGACGACAGGTATTACCCCCCCAAGCTGGTAAGGACGACACTGATGAACCTGCGACAGGATGGCAGGATAATCAATATCCCGTTGTACCTGTTACACAGGTTTCCGGGGATTGTCCTTTAGGGACCCGCACGCACGGCGTCCACTTCGTCATCAACCAGTTTAAGAATTTCCTGCTGATCATATCCGGCATTACGATCCTTGACCTGTTGAACAGTTAGCTCAAACACGCGGCGGCGCACTGCTTCATCAACGAAGCGGGACAGGTCACCTTTTTTACCGCCATTACGAGCAAGAAAGGCTCGAACCATCCTGTCCGTTTCTTCGGGGATTGTGATGTTCCATCGAACCACGACTCATTTCCTCAGGCTAGGAAAGATTCGGTCAAAACCTATGCCGATTAGAAAATCTTTCAAGCTGTCTTCTACCGTACAGGCCCGCATAAGACCGTCTTCACCCAGTTGTTTATAGATAGACCTGGCGTCAATCCCCTTGAAATACTCGGGCCAGACTTTTGTCAGATCGGATAATGATACATCGGCAGGAGGTCTTTTATTCTCACTTCCGGGAAAGTGTCTCAACAGGAATGCCTCAAAATTCGTATTGCTATAAAGCAGCTTGATATCACTACCTGAGGCCAACGGTCCTATTTTGTTATCCCTGTCATTAGAACGGCCCAATTTATCCGCATCCAGCATTATGGCCTTTACCAGGTAGTCTCCGTGGTTTCTTGAATTCCGTTTCATCAGCTTGATCGATTCCTCGACTACTTTTAATGGGTCTCCGCCACCGGTCACATAGTTGCAATCAATGTGTACCGGTAAATTATACTTCTCTGCAATGAGCCGTAGGTACTGCCCGTAATTTCTCTCGCTGAGGCCCTCGGATCCCAGGAAAATCCTTTTTCGCGTCTTTCTTCCCTGCATTGGTAACAAACCTCAACCGATATTCGGCACAGCGCCGAATACACCGCCCAGGTACTTTTTATAGTAGTTGTCTACTCTTCTGACTCCGGAGATGTCTTTTAACCCGTAGACCTGGGTCCTGCCATCATGAGTTTTCTCGGTGAAATAGATTTCCTCTTTTTCCAGGTGCTCCAGTAAAGATGCATTGTGGCACGCCATGAATAATTGGGCGTTATGGGGGTTGGTTCGTTCATCGTGGAACCAGCCGATGATTTCCGGCATCAGGGCTGGGTGAACGTCATTGTCTATTTCATCAAGAACCAGTAATCCTCCTGATTCAAGCACATGGTCAATATAAGGAAATAGGGTAAAAAACTTTTGTGTACCCTGCGACTCTAAAATGTATGGCACTTCACAATTTAACCCGGAATGTTTGAAAACAGGCTCTGGTACACGATTGTAAATTGTACTGATAGCAACATTATCGATGCCCAAATCCAGCATTCGTAATTTACTGTTCAATTTTTTCAGCACATCTTCGTTTGATGCATAAAATTTAGTGATCAGATTCTCATCAAAATCATTTTTTTGCAGTGTAGATATATTCGTGAAAATTGAATTTAACACCGAAGTGAAAGCGTTGGAGACTGCATGGTTGTATGGAACCAGTGTGGGTATGACACTGGCATTATCCCGAAAGGTTTGAAGCGGATAATCTTTTACTTTGACTTTAAATTCGGGGGAATCCTTTATCTGTTCCCTTTCACGATAGAACAACCTGCGGAATTTACCTTCCGGCGCAAAATACAAGCTTTCTGACTCAACAACAGGCTTGGGTTCTGGTTGGAGTAGAGTTTTATTGCCGGGATCGTGCCGTATCTCCAGGCTGTATCGATAAATGCAAGACTTTCCTGCCTCTATCAAATCGCTGTCGAATTCAACTTCAAATCGAGAAATACTATGCTTGGCCTCTAAATCGAGGAACGGCATCAGGCGTAAAGTATTTGTTGGTGTCTGATTAAACGATTCGGTTAAAAACCACTTTAAAAATCCCAACGCCCGCAATACGGTCGTCTTACCTGAAGCATTTGCGCCGAAAATTGAAACTACCTTGGGAATCCTGGTAGTGGATATTTCCTTATTAATGGCGAAGCAGGGAGAATCCGGCGCATTGCTGGGCACTGCAAGATCAAGAACCTGTTTATCCTTGATCGAATAAAAATTTTCGATTGATATCTTCCTTAGCATGACATTATGACAAAAATAATACTTATTTTCGAGATTAACGTATTATAATCATACGTTAAATGCAATATAAGACAATTTTTTGTCTATGTCAAGATTTAACAGATCTTTTTATTCCCTTTCCAGCACCCCCTGACACGCTGCCGGCAAATCGGCCATCATGATTTCAGGCGGTTGATCTTCCGGCGCCCGAGGTGGCGGGTACAATGCCTCGTCGGTGAACCACCAGTCCAGTTCCTCGTTGCAGCCGTCGCCCTCGGGCGGTGGTTCCTGGTCGGTGCAGGCACTCGCTTCCGGGCAGTGTAGACGCACGTGGAAATGGGAATCATGGCCCCACCACGGGCGGACCTTGCGTAACCAGTCGGTGTCGTCCTCCGTACGGTCCCGACACAGGCGGCGTTTGATCGCAGCATTCACGAAGATGCGGGCGACAGCTTCATCCCGCGCCGTAGCCTCGATGACCTCGGAATGCGCGCCGGTCCAGTTACCATTCACCTGCAACCGGCTTGCCGCGACCATCGAAGGGGAATTGATCTTCTCTCGTTCCGCCGCGCTCAACTTCAGGCTGCCCGGCGCACGTAGCCATATATCGGCGTCGAGACCGATCTGGTGCGAACGGTGGCTGGACACCATGGGCCCGCCGCGGGGATGGCTGATATCTCCCACGTACAACCCGGCCCAGCCCACGGCCTGGGCTGCGCGTGACAGCCGCTCAATGAACGCGATCATATCGGGATGGCCCCAGTTGCGGTTGCGAGACAGGCGCATCGCCTGCCAGCGAGGACCTGTTTCGGGAAGCTGGGCCGCGCCCGCCAGGCATCCTGCCGCGTAACCGCCGAACGGAGCAGGCACAGCATTGGTAGGCGCGTCGATTGCGCTGAAGGCGAACTTGGCGGGCTGTTCGTTTTGCGCGCCTGCGCCGAAAGCGGATGAAAGGATGAGGGTGAATATCAACGCCCGTCCGGCGCGTCGGGCAGTTGGTGTCATGGGATCGCTCCCGGCATATCCCGGTTATTCCGAGGCCGCGTCATTCCGGAGTAAATTCACTCATACTCGGCGGATAAGTATCGTATTTCGGCAGGTCGTCGTTGACTTCGCACCAGCTTGCCTTGGACTGCCAGAACATATGTGCGGCATGCCCGATTTCAACCTCACCGTCCAGGGTGGCGGCGGTTGCAGCCAGCACCTCGCCGCCGTTGATCTCCGCGACCAGGGCGGAACCGCACACGCTGCAGAACAGCCTGGCGGAGTGGGAGCTGGACTGGTAGCGGGCGACCAGTTCCTTGCCTTCCGTCCAGGTGAACTTATCGGGAGGCACCGGCTCGATATAAGTACCGAACGCAGCGCCGTGGTATTTCTGGCAGAAAGTGCAGTGGCAATGGTCGATGTCATCGGACGTGGTATTCACTTCGTAGCGGATTTTTCCGCACAGGCAACTGCCCCGGGCTTTCATGACGACCTCTGATCAGGTTGAGAATCTGCAGATATTATGCCTCATCCGTCCCGCATCTGCTTGAAGCCCGCCACGAAGCGGCTCAAGGTCTTGGACATGAGGCCGCGCGCCAGGCTGATGTCGATCAACTGGAAGCAGGATTCATCCCCGAAGGCTCGGTCCAGGGCGGCGTGTAACTCCCGTTTTGTGCCGACCGCCTGCCCGTTGCCTCCCAGGGCGTTCGCCAAGGCGGCATAATCCAGCCGGTCCAGGTCGTTGAACGCGGATTCCGGTTGGAACGCCCGCAGCATCTCCCAACTGCTGTTGTTGAATACCAGCACGATGGGGTTCCAGCCGTAACGCCGGCAGTTCAGCAGTTCCATCCCGGTCATCTGGAACGCCCCGTCGCCCACCAGGATGAGCGGCCGCCGGCCCGTGGCGGCCTGTACCCCCAGGCCGGAGGGGACGCCGTAGCCCATGGTGGCGTAATAGCCCGGCGCCACCAGTTCGGTGTATTCCATGTCCATGGCGGTAAACAGGCAATCGCCCATGTCCGCGGCGATGGGCAAGGCGCCGTAGCGGTGGAACATGTCGTTCACCGCAGTGGCGATATCGGTCGGGGTGATGGGATCATCCGTCAATGCCAGGTCCTTCGGATGTTCAAACCGGGCGGCCTCCCGTTGCGGCCGGTCCGGCAGTTTGCCGTTCAGGGCCAGCACCAGTTCCTGCAGCGGGATGTCCGGGTACACGTGGAAACCCAGGGACACCGAACCGTCACAGGCCAGCACGGTCTTCCTGAGGTCGATCTTCTTTTCGGAAATGCCGAAGTTGGTATCGGACAACAATACTCCCAGCAGGAACAGTCCGTCGGAGGACTCGACCAGGCCGGTCAGGGACTGCTCCCCGGCAATCCCCATGTACGTGCCCCTGAGGTCCACCGGCTGTCCCGCCAGGAGGCCCTTGCCCATGAAGGTCGTGACAACCGGTATGCCCAGTTTGCGGCTCAGCAGCGCAACCTCCTGTTCCAGCCCGTAACGGCGGATTTCCACCCCTACCATGAGCACAGGGGAGCGCGCCTGCCCCAGGGCTTCGATGATCTCATCGGTGCAGGCATCCAGCGCGTCCGCGTCACAATCACTGGTCAGCGGCAGTACGGGCACGGGGTCACAGGGTTCGAACACCTGGTCCCTGGGCACTTCGATGTAAACGGGGCGGGAGTCGATAATGCAGTTTCTCAGGACCCGCGCAATCTGCGCCGGCGCCTGCGCCGTATCTTCCAGGACCGCCTGGTCGCAGGTCACTTCCCTGTATACCTGCACCTGGGAATTGAGTTGCCTGGCCTGGTGGTGCACCAGCAGACCGGTGGACTTGTCCGCCCTCCCCGGTCCGCCGGATATGACGATGACCGGCGACTTTTCCGCATAGGCGGCCGCGACCGGGTTCACCATGTTGAGCGCCCCGGCGCCGTATGTCACCGCCGCCACGGAAGGCCTGGTATGGAAACGGGCAGCAGCATCGGCGGCGAAGCCCACGGCGGGTTCATGGCTCAGGGTGTACAGCGGCAGGATTTGGGTCTCTTCGATGACCTTGAACAGCGGCAGTGCGAAATCACCGGGGATCCCGAAGATTTCCTTGACGCCGTAGGCTTTCAGGGCCGTGAGGAGTTGCTCGGCGAGGTTCATCTCCTATCCTTCGACAGGGGGACGGAATGAATTCCGTCCCCGGATTCCCTGATGATGGATGGTGATGGGGACGGATTTAAATCCGTCCCCTGTTATCCCGATAACACCCGTCGCAAAACTCAAGCATGTGCGCGTTGAAATCTTCCGCGAACTCATGGAAGGAAAGATGGGCGGGCATGTAATAAATTCTCGCATTCGGTTGATTCTCGCTGATCCACTGCCCGGCCGCCTTTCTCCAGTCCTCGCGCACCACCTGCATTACCGGTATCTCATTGTCGATCCTGCGGGCAACCTCGCGGTAGTCCAGGTCAAAGCTGGTCCTGATCAGTTCGCAGGCGACAGCTTCTGGCGTCCTGGCGGCCTCGTTCAGCATGTCCCGGACAAAATCCGGGTCGGGCTTCTCTACGTAGCAATGGTACAGGTAATCCTCGAAGAATTTCAAATGACCCCGCCTTGTCAGCATCTCCAGGCCGGCCCGGAGTTCATGTTCCTCTCCTTCTCCCCAGTCGGTCCCGTTCTCCTTCCTGATCTTCGGCGGCTCGTCAATGCTGATAAACCCGCGCACTCCGGCGCTGCCGAACTGTTCAAAATACGAATACGCCGTGCACACGCCGAAGGACCAGCCGGCTATGAGGCAATCGTCCAGTTCAAGGCGGTTGATGAATTCATACAGGTCGGCGCCGTGCTGCCTGAAATCGTTGCCCGCGGCGGTCACGCCGGAAGCGCCGTGGCTGCGCTGGTCGTAGGCCAGGACCCGGTAACGCCCGGCGAAGGCCGGCAGGTTCCTGGCGAAGACCTTCGCAGTATAAGTCCAGCCCGGTATGAAAATGACCGGCTTGCCGGCGCCGTAATCTACGTAAGCGAGCGTTAAGTCATCCGATATAACGAGTCGCTTTTTCATCAGAAGTCCTTGCGGACTTCGAGGCCGAAACTGCGCGGGCGGTTCGTGACGATGCGCGGCCGTCCGGGCTTCTCCGCCGCGATGGAGCGGTTGTCGGACAGGTTGGCGTGTTCATTTGTCGCATTTTTAACGAACAGGGCCACGTCCCAACTGCCTGCCTGGAAGGCGCCGATACGGACATTCAGCAACTCGAAGGAATCCCTTACCCGCGGCGGGATGGTGCCGCTGACGTTGTTGGCGCTGAGACTGTCGTCATAGTACGAATAATCGCCACGGATATAACCTTCCCAGTCGGCAAACAACGGGAAGCTGTATTCCGCGCCGGCGTTGAAGGTCACCTCCGGCACCTGCAGGATCCGATCGCCTTTCATTGTTCTTATTAAAGGATCGCCTTTTGTTATCTCGGCATCGGTGTAGCCGAAGCCCATTGATATATTCAGGCCTTCCACCGGCGCCGCCTGCAGTTCAACTTCAACCCCTTTGTTTTCTGCTTCCCCGGAATTGGCCACGTACTGGAAACCGCAGGCGAGCCGGTTCGTCTGCAAGGTATCGTCCCAATTAATATTGAACGCCGAGACATTCAGATTGACCCGATCATCAAACAGCGATGACTTCATGCCCAGTTCAAAATTCCACAGCGAGTCGGAATCGAACGTGGCCACGTCTTCATTGGTAATACCCAGGTCTGCAAGCTCGGCGGCGCAGAAGGCCACCGGCACGGGCATATTGATGCCACCCTCGCGAAAACCCTTGGACGCGGAACCGTAAACCAGCAAATCATCAGTGACATCCAGTTCCAGCAGGACCTTGGGCACGACCCTGGAACTGCTGCGCGTCGGTGGCATGACGATGGCAGGGCCGCCGTTGACAAAACCGCCGCGATCGGCGCTGAAGTCTATCGTCGTTTCCGACCAGCGTGCGCCCGCGGTCAATCGCAGACTTTCACTCAGCCTCAGCGTCAACTCGCCGAAAACCGCAATTTCCTCGGTGTCCTTATCATCGTAGGTATGGAACACCAGGTCGGACCCAAGCAGCCCCGGCGGAACCGGCACCGGGAACCCCGGAACAATGCCGGTCAATATCGAATTGAGTATGCCGGTGAATTGTGCATTGATCCCAGGCGCAAAAGACGGCGGATAATTGAGGATATGTTCCCTGTCCTCGTAGAATACGCCCAGCGTTATGGCCACGCCGTCAAACGGCAGGTCGCCGAAATCGGCAATCAGGCGGGTTTCGTGCACGAACGAGGTGTCTTCCTCTTCTTCGTAGACAAAGCTCGGTATATGAGGCTCTGGCAGGCCGCTGGCCGCAAACAGCAGGCCATCCAGGGTGCCGGTCTGGTCCTCGTATTCCTTGATCTTCCGGTCAAACCCTGCCGTGGTGGATACGAGCTCGCCAAATCCGGTATCGATATTGACGGTCACACTGGCCAGCCACCATTCCTCTTCGCCGGGTTCCTCGATGTTGTTATGCCGCGGCACATCAAAATTGCCGGGGGAAAGGTCAGCAAGGGGCAGGTTGTCCGAATCCGTGCGCTGATACATGAACCGGGGTCTGATACTGATGTTATCCGTAGCATTCCAGACCAAAGAGATGGCGCCGCCGTAAAATTCATCGTCGTCGACATCTTCTACTGTATTGAATGCGGGCCGGTTGGAACCGGGAATATGCACCCGGTCAAAGATGCCCGAATTTTGCGCATAGTAAAATAACGCGCGGGCGCCCAGTACGCCTTCCACAATCGGCGCGTTCACGCTGCCATCCACCCGCCAGTTGATGTCTCCCTCCTTGATGTCCGATATCGATGTTCCCAGGTAGCCGCCAAACTCGTCGGTGTCAGCCTGTTTTGTGATAACGCGCACGGTGCCGCCCATGGAGCGCGCGCCGTAGAGGGTGCCTTGCGGTCCGCGCAATACTTCGACTCGCGAAATATCCGAGACACGCGGGTTCATGTATTCCGGCACCGGGATGTCATCAATATAGAAACCGGTCGCGCCGACAACGCCGCCCCCCGCGACACCGCGGATTGCAGGAGAGCCTGAGTTAAAGCGGCCATCGGCTTCATTGCTGAAGCCCAGGTTGGGAATCTTCACGCCATAGTCGAATATGCCCTCGGCCCCGATACGTTGCAGTTCGAACTCCCCCAGGGCCGTGATGGACATGGCCGTATCCTGCAGGCTGGTCTCGCGCTTGGTCGCGGTAACGATAATCTCTTCAATAACCTGCGCCCGCGCCGGTAACGCGGCGACTGCACACAACAGGAATAAAATCACCCAATGTCGGGTATGGGTGATGATCTTTTTTCCAATCATAACTATTCCCCATACAGATGTAGTTACAGGATTTGACAAGGGACAGTATTACTGCTTGAATTAAGAGAGTGTTATCCTCAATGCGCAAGAAAGTCGTATTTTTCAAACAGATTTGGTGAATACGTGCGATGGATTATCCGATTTGCGCAAAAACGCCTGCGATCCAGAAACTTCATCACCGGGACATCGATGAACAGGCGGCGCGGCTGACCGGTTACGATCAATCCTACCAGCAGATCAGCAGGGGCCCTTTCCGCGGCACTTTCACCACCTGTGATGTGGACCCGGAACTGAGCCTGTTCTTTGAGAAGACCAACCAGGTGCTGTATCAAAATGCCATGGTCCCGCGTGATTATTACGCAATCGGCCTGTTGATGAACACCGACAGGACGCTGGTGTTGAACTGTGAACCTTTTCCGAAAGGCGCGGCGTTTATATTACCTCCCGGGTCTGAAATGGAGGGCATTTCATCTCCCGACATGCGAATCTGCATCGTCCATGTTTCCTGCGATTTGCTGAAGCGGACGCTTCAACACCAGTACCGGGAATCGAACCTGTTCGACCCGGATTATCTTCCGTATATGCTCATCCAGAACGAAAAGGAAACGCAGCCCCTGTTTTCGTTACTGGAAGATTTCCAGACCGGGGCAGATAAAGCGCATCTTTCCCTGGAAAGTACGAACCAGTTGGCGGCGCTGAAAAATGCCCTGGTAGAAACGATATGTTCGGTGTTCATAACAAAGCAGGATCAAGGCAGGACTAAATCCGGCATCACGACAATAACCAGGCACCATCGTCTGTTTCATGATGCGCTCGACCTGATTCAAGACAATATCTGTGAAGAATTGACTGTCGGGAAACTGTGTGAGGAGTTGACGACGTCACGGCGCACGCTGGAATACGTGTTCAAAGAGAACATCAAAATGAGCCCCGCCAAGTATATCAGGGCCTTTCGTCTCAATAATATCCGGCGGGAAATCCTGTTGATGGAACCTGACACACTGGGAGACATCGCGGCAAGGTGGGGTATCTGGCACCTGGGACGCTTCGCCCGGGACTACTACCAGCTTTTCGGCGAACTGCCCTCTACGACGAAAGGAGGCGTTTACCGGCGTTAATCTCGCCTACGCCCCCCTGTCGACCAGGACACCGCGCCGGACCTGGTCCTGTTCAATGGATTCGAACAGGGCCTGAAAATTGCCCTCGCCAAACCCCTCGTTGCCTTTGCGCTGGATGATCTCGAAGAAGATCGGGCCGATCACATTTCCGGTGAAGATCTGCAGTAATATCCCCTGTCCTTCAGTGGGCGCGCCGTCAACCAGGATGCGGCGTTGCCTGAGGGCTTCAAGGTCTTCGCCGTGACCGGGCACGCGCCGGTCTACGCTTTCATAGTAGCTGTCGGGCGTATCCTGGAACACCACGTCGTGGCTGCATAACGCATCCACAGTTACATAGATGTCCGCCGTGCCCAGAGCAATATGTTGTATGCCTTCGCCGCGATATTCGCTCAGGTATTCCTCGATCTGCGATTTATCATCGGCGGACTCGTTGATCGGGATGCGTATTTTGCCGCAGGGACTGGTCATGGCCCGGCTCTTCAGCCCGGTCAGTTTCCCCTCGATATCGAAGTACCTCAATTCGCGGAAGTTGAACAGTTTCTCGTAGAACCCGGCCCATTTGTCCATATTGCCGCGCCGGACATTGTGGGTCAGGTGGTCTACATAGGTCAGCCCTGTGCGCATGACATGATAATCGGCTTCCACCGGCACAAAGTCCACGTCATAGATGGTCCTGTCCCCGTAGCGATCAACCAGGTAGATGCGACTCCCGCCGATCCCTTCTATGGCGGGGATATTCAATTCCATGGGGCCCGGCCTGGTCTCCACGCCTTGCGCGCCAAGATCCAGCGCCCGGGCATAAGCCCTGGCCGCGTCCTTCACACGGAAGGCGACCGCGCAGATGGACGGTCCGTGCTGCTCCGCAAAGCGCCGGGCGAAACTGCCCGGTTCGGCGTTGATGATGAAGTTGATGTCTCCCTGCGAATGCAAGGTCACGTTCTTGCTGCGGTGTTTTGCCGTTACCGGGAAACCCATCTTTTCAAACAGGTTGCGCAGCAACTCCGGGTCCGGCGCGGTGTATTCGATGAACTCGAAACCGTCGGTGCCCATCGGGTTGTGGATGTCAGTCATGTTTTCGACTCCTGGCATGTCAAATAGTTGCTTTAACAACTGATTTTAGTTGCATTGACAACTATTGTCAATTATGTGTGAGATACTTGGGGTCTGAGTAAAATTCTGAAGAACATTGCCTATATGCAGGGGTCAGAGTAAAATCACTCTTGTCCTTGCCATCGGCGATAGACCTCAAGATTTTACTCCGACCCCATCAATCTCATAATTCTTTACCATGCAACACCGTAAGCCCTTGCGACTGGAATCATTCCTGCCCTACCGGCTGTCCCTGTTGTCGAATGCCATCAGCGGCGCCATCGCTGCCGTGTATGGGGACAAGTTCGCCATTTCCATGCCGGAATGGCGCATCATGATGATCCTGGCGGAATACCCTGACATATCCGCGGATGAGGTCTGCCGCCGCACAAAAATCGAAAAATCCGTGGTCTCCCGCGCCGTGGCGCGGCTGCTCAGCCGCCACCTTGTCAACCGGGACGTGGACGAAAAAGACAGGCGCCGTTCAATATTACGACTTTCCGAGACCGGCCTGTCCGTCTATGATGAAGTAATGCCAATCGCCAGAAATTACGAAGCAGAGTTGCTGGCGGATTTAACCGCTGAAGAACTGGAAGCGTTTAACGCCACGATCGATAAACTGATGGCAAAGGCAACCCGTATCTGATACCGGATTCCAGGGGTCAGAGTAAGAAATTCGTAGAATTTTTACTCTGACCCCATAATTTGGGGCGATTTTACTCTGACCCCACAAATTTATTAACAGGAGAATTTTGATGGAATTAGCCGTTCTCGGCGGCGGTCACGGCAGTTACGCCGCTGCCGCAACACTCACCGAACAAGGTCACCAGGTGCGTTTCTGGCGCCGTGACAGGGACGCGTTTGAACCGGTATTGCAGTCCGGGTCCGTTAACATCTTGGACAGCAACGGGGAACGGGAGGTGAAGATACACCATGTGACGACCGATCTCGCTGATGCAATCGGCGGGGTGGACTTGATAGTGAATCCCTTGCCGGCGCTGACCCATGAATCCCTGGCAAAAGCGATGGCGCCCCATTTAAGCGACGGCCAGGTCGTTTATCTTCCGCCGGGCACTTTCGGCAGCTACATCTTTGCCAGGGCCATGCGTGATGCAGGAAACCAGGCAAATGCCAGTTTTGCCGAAACCGGCACCTTGCCTTACCTGGCCAGGAAACGGGCGGCCAACCTGGTCGCCGTCAGCGGTTACGCCACCCGTTTGCCCACCGGTGTCTTCCCGTCGAAAAATTCGGACCATGCCTTCCCCATACTGGAACAGGCATACCCGGTCATCGAACGCATCGAAGACGCCCTGAGCGGCGCTTTGATGAATGCCGGTCCCATTATCCATCCGCCATTAATCATGATGAACGCCGGTCCCATGGAGCATTTTGACGAGTGGGACATCCATAACGAAGGCACACAACCCTCCATCCGGCGCGTCACGGACGCGCTTGATGGGGAGAGGATTGCCATCCGCAGAGCATTCGGCTACGCCCCGCCCCATTTCCCCCTCGCCGACCATTACAGCCTGGAAGGTGATGAGTGGATGTACGGCAACGCTGCCCATGAAAGGCTGACAGACAGCGCGGACTGGCGCGAACACATCGACCTGATAAACCACCGGTACATGACCGAGGATATGGAGTTGGGACTGGCTTTGCTGGTCTCCTGCGCCGATTATCATGGGCTGGACACACCCGTATCCCGCGGCCTGTTGGCCCTCGGTTCGGCGATAGTGGGACGGGATTTCCGTGAGACTGGACGAACACTGGGCAACCTGGGCCTTGCCGGTTTTGACCGTGATGCCCTGGCTGATCTGTTGTACGAAGGTATCCGCAGATGACGCAGATTTTCGCAGATGCGTATGGAGGATAAACGGATCCTGGCCGCAGGCGCCGGGCGCATGGGCAGGGGTATTGCCCACATGTTTGCCTATGCGGGTTATTCGGTGACGCTGCTTGACCTCAAGGAACGCGACGGTGAAGGATTCAGCCAACTGGCCGATGCCGCCCTGGCTGAAGTTGAAGCAAACCTGATATTCCTGTCCGGGCTGGGCCATATCAGCCGCGCCCAGGTAAAAAAAGTCCTTGAACTCATCCGGGTCAGGCCGCTTGCGAGCGCCGCCGGCGAGCTTGCCGCGGCTGATATCGTCATTGAAGGGGTTCCGGAGACCCGCGAGGCGAAACAGAACGCACTTGGACTGATAGGGGAGCATGTCCGCGCTGATACCATCGTGACCTCGACCACCTCATCCATGCTGGTGACCGAGTTACAGGAATGGACAACGAAACCGGAACGTTTTTTAAACACGCATTTCCTGAATCCAGCTTATCTTATCCCTCTGGTGGAGGTCAGCCCCTCCCCGAATACCGACGAAAGCGTTGTAGAAGACGTCATTGCCCTGTTCGAGGCCATCGGCAAGGTGCCGGTCAGGTGCTCGGCGTCACCGGGCCTGATCATCCCGCGCCTGCAATCGCTGATCATGGCGGAGGCCTGCCGCATGGTGGAAGAAGGCGTAGCCACGCCAGCAGAGATCGACAAGGCCATCACCCACGGTTTCGGTCCGCGTTATGCGACCCTGGGCGTGATGGAATTCATCGACTGGGGCGGCGTCGATATTCTCTACTATGCAGGCCACTACCTCTCAAAAGCACTCGATTCCCCGCGCCACGCCCCGCCAGAAGAAGTGACAAAAATGATGGAAGACGGCCGCAAGGGCCTGCGCGAAGGCCGGGGCTATTACGATTTCCGCGACATGGACGTGGAGGCCTGGCAAAAGGAAAAACTGACCCGCTTTGTCACCCTGCTGGGCAGCCTGGGACAGATCCCGAAACCCGGCGTCTGACGATCAGGTAAATCCAGGGGTCAGAGTAAGAAATTCGAAGAATTTTTACTCTGACCCCTTAATTCTTAATCAATCCGGATAATTCCCTTATCCTTCATATATTCAACAATGATTTCAACCTCTTCCTCAAGCGTCATCCGGTCGGTTCGGAGATGGATCTCCGGACTTTCCGGTTTCTCATAAGGATCGTCAATCCCGGTAAAGTTCCTGATCTCCCCTGCCCTGGCTTTCTTGTACAGGCCCTTGGGGTCGCGCTGCTCCGCTGTCTCCAGCGAACAATCCACGTGTACCTCGATGAATTCGAACTCCGCTTCCCGGTGCAGTTCCCGTACCCGGTCGCGATCCGCCCGGTAAGGGCTGATAAAAGCGGACAGGACCAGCAGGCCCGCATCCACAAACAGCTTGGAGATCTCGCCGATACGGCGTATGTTCTCCGTGCGGTCCTCCGCGGAAAAGCCCAGGTTCCTGTTTATTCCCATGCGGATGTTGTCACCATCCAGCCGGTAACTCAGTTTTCCGAGTTCGTAAAGCGCCGCCTCCAGCGCGACCGCAATCGTGCTCTTACCGCTGCCTGATAGTCCGGTAAACCAGAGTGTCGCCCCTTTCTGCCCCAGAAACCGGTTCCGGTCCGCG
Organism: Gammaproteobacteria bacterium; assembly: GCA_028819495.1. GTDB lineage: Bacteria > Pseudomonadota > Gammaproteobacteria > Eutrophobiales > Eutrophobiaceae > JAAXHV01. The sequence continues at coordinate 19,538 of JAPPLI010000100.1, forward strand.
CGGGTGATGTCTCCGTCATGCCAATGTACATTGGTCGCTTTTTGTTTTGTCACGTTCTGTACCTGTGTATTCCTGTTCCGATAGAGCGGATGAGAGGAAAACAGTTTAACATGTAGCATGAACCGGGATATATCAGGAACCAGGGTGAATAACGACAGAAAACCGGTAGTCATCAGCTACGCGGCCGCAAGAGTAGGACGGCTGGAACAGGCGCGGTTCGAGCACGAAATCCTTTCAGATCTGGTCATCGATGCCGTGCGCTCCGCCAGCCTCGACAAGGCCGATATCGGTTCTGCCGTATTTACAGCGCCGGCACCCACCACGCGCCAACGGGCTTTCGCCACGTTCATGTTGAGCCGGCTGGGGTTGCGCTGTCACGGACAGGCCGCGGAGGTCAGTAACCTGGGCATTACCGGCGGTCTGGCCTTCGACCAGGCCTGCGCCGACGTCCGGGGCGGACGGGCTGAAGCAGCGCTTGCGCTGGGCATAGAGTACAACTCGGGAGTCGATGCGGCAACCATGATGGAATCCGCGATCCGTGCGGCAGGCGATGTAAATTTCCAGTCACCCTTCGGACTGACGCCTATAGCCTGGTATGCTCTGGACGCGGACCGTTACCTGTTTGAGACCGGGACCACCCGGCGCGATCTCGCTGCAATAGCAGTCAAAAACCGGCGTCATGCCATGCTCAATCCCCTCGCCCAGTTTCAAACCCCGCTAACGGTGGACGACGTATTGGAACAACCTCCCATTGTAGAACCGCTCGGGCGCTTCGATGTTCCGCCACGTAGCGACGGCGCCATCTGCCTGGTGATCACATCCGAGGAAGCGGCACGTGAACTTGGTAAACCCTTCCTGCGGGTATTGGGACGAGGGTTTGCCCACGACGGGCGCCACCAGGTGGGTTGCACACCCCATGACATGACCGACTTTCCCGCCGCCCGGCAGGCAACCAGGCAGGCACTGGAAGACGCAGGCACGGGGCTGGATCAAATCGGTGTGGCGGAATTATATGCCCCATGCACGATAACGGAGGCGCTGGTTACTGAAGCGATAGGACTTGTGGGTAAGGGTGGAGGCGCTGCCGCCGCGGCCAATGGTGAGACTGCAATCGGCGGGCGCATCCCGGTATGCACCTCCGGCGGTTGCCTGTCCCGCGGACACCCGCCCGGACTGACCGCCCTGTACGGCATTGCCGAGATTTTCGATCAACTCACGCACGGGGCAGGCGAACGCCAGGTTGCCGGCGCCGGTCTGGGCCTGCACATGTGTGAACTGGGTAATTACAATGCCGCCCTTGCCCACGTGATGGATGCAGGGAACTGATCATGGATATCATCAAGGTCCCGAAACCTCTTCCACTCGTACCGGAATACTCCGAATTCACCGAGACGTTCCGGCAAGGTCTGGAAGCAGGGAAATTCATGACGACCGCTTGCGCGTCATGCGGCGCGTTGACGTTCCCGCCCAAACAACATTGTCCGGACTGCTGGTCGGATGACTTGAACTGGACTGAACTGTCGGGACAGGGAATCCTGTATGCAAGAACGACCATCCATGCCGCCGCCACACAATTCCGCGACGAGGTGCCGTTCAGTGTCGGCATTGTCGACCTGGAGGAAGGGGTAAGGTTAGTGGCAGGCTTGATCGATGACCCGGACAGAATTAAAAACGGCGATGCAATCAGGCTGGTAATATTGTCATACGAAGACGGGCTGTTATTTGCGGCAAGACCGGCGTAACCGGGTGGCCCGGGGCAGGACTGTGGGTTATCCTGCATAGGGAAAATACGGCATTGCATAAATTTCTGCCGGTTTATGGTACTAGAATAAACATTGAGTGATCTTTCATCATGGGGGTCGTTGTGGACAAAAAGTATTTCTTAGCGGCTGGATTCGGTTTCTTTTTTACATTGATTTCCACCCTGGCCGTCGCCCAGGCAGTGCTGGAAGAGGTCGTTGTAACCGCCCAGAAACGCGAACAGTCCATACAGGACGTGCCGATCTCCATTACAGCCATCAGCGGGGAAAATCTATCAGCAAATATTGTACAGGACATTTTTGATCTCCGTGCGACTGTACCCGCGCTTGAGATCAGGGGCATCGATCCACCCAGCCAGGGCGCTGCGTTTGCCATCCGCGGCCTGGGGTCTTCAGTGTTTAACATGGGGTTTGAACCTACTGTCGGCACCTTTATCGATGGCGTTTATGTGAGTCGTTCCGGCCTGGTGGCGAGCAATGACCTGCTTGACCTGGACAGGGTTGAGGTATTAAAAGGCCCGCAAGGTACCCTGTTCGGCAAGAACACTACCGGTGGTGTCGTTCATTTCATCACGAATAAACCCTCGTTTGATGAAATGGAGGGCTTTGCTGAAGTAACCTACCAGGAATATGACCAGGTCAGGGTGAGAGGCGTACTTAATGTGCCTGTCCAGGATAACTTCGCAGCCCGTATCGCTGCTTCCTGGCATAATGGAGATGGATATCTTGATAACGCAAACGGCAAAGATATCAATGACCGGGACCGGTTCACGGTACGCGGCCAGTTGCTGTGGGAACCGAGTGACGATTTGAACATCCGGGTTATTGTCGATTATAGCGAAGTGGATGAAAACTGCTGTTGGGCAGTAAGACATACCAACAATCCGCTTAACCCGTTTGTGAATGCGCCTTTGGCTGCAGCGATCGGTTCCAATCTTATTGACCCTCCCGATGTGGATAACCTCAGAGTAGCCTCTAATGGCGATCTGATTTTTGATGCCGAAGACTTCGGCATATCCGGTGAAATCAACTGGAAACTGGGCGATATAACGGTCACGTCCATCACCGCTTACAGGGATTACCAGGATGTGACTATCAAGGACAATGACTTTACCGGTGTGGATATGCTGATTAATACGGATACCCTGCCGGAGGTGAGCATCATCTCGGAAGAATTCCGTATTGCCGGGGTGAGCGAAGACATTGGATTTGCCCAGTCGCTTGACTGGGTCGTCGGATTCTATTACGCCAACGAGCAGATTCAGCGTACCCGGGAATTTGTCTGGGGATCACAAATCACTGCATTTCCATTTTTCGCTCCTGGTTTGTTCGGCAATGTCCCGGGACGTGCATTCTTCGATGAATTCAGCCAGGACGTAGACACCATAGCCGGTTTCGGCCATATCACCATCGACATCAACGATAAACTGTCACTTACAGGCGGCATCCGTTACACCGATGACGAAAAAAGCGCCAGCCACAGGGGTCAGACAGGTATTCCGACTGCGCCTTTCAATAACTTACCGCTTGCCGTAGTACACGACTTCGATGCAACAAGGGCAGACAGTGAGGCAACAGGCACTGCCAGTATTCAATATAATGTCACGGATAATGTGATGGGCTTTTTCACTTATAGCCGCGGTTATAAATCCGGCGGCATCAGCCTGAACAGGGACGCTGCCGGTAACGCACTGAGCCTGGGCGATCCGTTCCTGGGATGTCCTCCTGGAGGCACACCCGTGCCTGCATCTCCATTCTGCGCTTTCCCGCCGGCTGATCCTACATTCGAACCGGAGTTTGCCGACCATTACGAAATCGGTTTCAAAAGTACGTTGTTTGACGGCAGGATGCGGTTAAATGCTTCTATCTGGAAAACAGAGTTCGAAGGCCTGCAACTCCAGACATTAAGAAGGGATGGTTCTTTTCAAGTCATAAATGTAGCAGGAGCAACTTCTCAAGGTATTGAAGCAGACGTAAATTTTGCTGCAACTGATTACCTGGACGTCTTTTTCGCCGTACAGTTTCTTGATGCGGATTTTGCTGATGAGGTTCCGGGACTGACACCGGGATTGCCGGCGCTGGGCGGACAAGACATTCCTTTCGCTTCCGATATTACCGGAAATCTTGGAGCTAATCTCAGCTTACCGGTCGGTGACAGTGGCTGGGACTTTTTCCTTAACGGCAACCTGTTTTTCCGGACCGAGTATTTTTCCTTCACGGAACCGGATCCCGCACGCACCCAGAAAGCATATGAATTACTGAGTCTTCGGGGTGGCGTGAATTCACCGGACGGAAAATGGGAACTCGCCGTGTGGTGCCGTAACTGCACAGATGAAAGGTATAAATACAGTGATTTTGCTATTCCTTTTGACGGTGCGATACTGGCGTTTCCGGGGACTCCTCTTGGAACTCTCTGGTCACATTATGGTTCACCAAGATTTATCGGGGTAACCGGTACTTTCCGTTTCTAGCTTGAAGCCGTTATACATAGCAAATTAAATTGATGGTGGCTGACTGCAACAGTTAGCCTTGGTCTTTTTAGCTATGGTACTTCCCCGGCGCTTATTTTTAATTTTCCTGCTGTTTTGTCTTGTGAATCCCGTTGCAACGGGTGATGTTGCATGGATAGAGAAAAGTGAAGCCACGCGCAAGCTGATGCAGGAAATGGATAAGACCATTAATCAGGTGGACAGGAACAAGGCTTATCATGATTATATGAAATTTTTTGCCAGGGAACTTCAAGCTTATGGGTTGCTTGAAACAGGCGTAGCGGATTTAGAATACGTTAAACAGCACTATAAACCGGTATTCGAATATTTCGATGATGGATCACTGGTAACAGACACACTGGTAGTCGCCGGAAACATGGCGGCTCAGCGCTATCATTCCCTGTTTACCCTTAATGGTGATTTTGATGGTGTCAGCTACAAGGGCAAACTGGTTGCGATTAGAGGTTTTACATTTTTTGAATTTAATGAAAATGGTCAAATTATCAGGCGATGGTCCAATCATGACCACGCCTATCGTATGGAACAGATACTAGGCGCCTCAGGAAAAGAATCTGGAACAATTCTTTCAAAGAGACTCAATGGACCCGGTCTGTCCGCACAAAAAGTATCGGAAACTATACGGGCGCTCGTTGCGGCAAACAACCGGATACATGACCCGGAGTTACGAAAAAGTGCGACTATGGCCATATTTTCGCCAGCCGTTAAAGTATGGGGTGTCACCAAATCAGTAGCTGGATATGATGAATTATCCAGGTATTTTTCTGATATTTGGAAATCATTTCCTGACCTTGTATTTATCCCTGGTGACTTACTATCCGCCTGGTCGTTTGGCGCGGTAATTCTGACAGGGCACGGTACACCGAAAGGAAATATCAAAAGTACTGATACTGACGTAGCGCCCGTTAAGATTACCATTGAATTGATTCTCCATTTCAATGATCTCTCTAAAATAGATTTAGTCTACCTCTATCAACATCCATTAGATTAACAGATGGAGTAATTACATATGACAATCAGTAATACATGTTCTTGGAATCTGTTTAATTACATCTTTATATCCCTGATAGTTTTGTTCCCTTCACAAGCAAGCCAGGGTGATGACGCTTATGCAGCGCTTTCACAAGAGGAAAAACAAAACAAGCTGGTAATTGCTACAGCAATAATTGATGTCCTGAACAAGGGCCAATTTGAAAAAGTCGATGAGTTATTTGCAGATGAACTGGTCGAACATGATCCATATCAGACTAAAACGAAGTCCCCCAAAGAGAGCTTCATAGCCGCGGTGAATGCTTTTCGTTCTGCATTTCCTGACGGCGTTATGACTATCGAGAAACAAATTGCCGAAGGTGACTTTGTTTCAACAAGATGGAGCAAAACCGGCACACACATGGGTGAGTTTATGGGGATCCCCCCGACAAACCGTAAAATAACATTTACCGGAATATTTTTCGACAGGCTTGAAAACGGCAAGATTGTTGAGACCTGGGCAAACTACGACCTTTTCGGATTGTTACAACAGATCAGAGACTAGCGGTTCTAAAACCGGACACCCCACCTATAGGACGCCTCAGGGCAGGGATTCAGGCATCAGGCTCTTTCTGGCCAGCCAGCGCCGTATGACGCCGTGGCGGTGCTTGTTGATTGGGTGGTTGTACAGCAATACCGCCCCGGCGACGCCTATGATGGCGGGCAGGAAAAGCCCGACGAAGATGAGTCCCCGGATTGCCTGTACGTCATTCTGACCCATTGGCTGAAATCCCAGAATGCCCAGTAACGGCAGGGCGATCCCTACCCCGCCGGCAAAAGCGACCTTTACCATGAAGTTGTAAACCGCCATGTATATCGCCGCATCGTCACTGCCGCCTTTCATCATGCCGTACTCGATGGTGTCGGCAATCAAGGCCGGCGGCATTACCCAGATTACTGAGATGATCGGTCCGTGCACCAGGGCGACTAGCAGCAACTGTGAAAAATCGCCGGGAGCGACCAGCAGGTACAAAGGTTGGACGGCAAGGTAGCCGAACCCTCCCCAGAACAAGGCCCGGTGCCTGCCGTAGCGGTTGCCGAATCTGACCCACAACGGCAGACAGGCGATACCGATCAGGTATTGAATCAGCACAAACTTCAGAAATCCCGAACGCGGCATCTGCAATATGTGTTCGAACGTGAATATGAGCGATGCATTCATCACGCTGCCGCCGAGCCAGAGGAAAAAAACGCCGATGATCAAACGCACGAAGGGTTTGTTTACAAACAACAGCTTTAATGAGGAAAACAGGCCGTGTTTACCTGATTCCACAAACGCGGTCTTGGGCGTGACCAGTGTTGCACCGGAAGCTGCAACCGGGAGCAGGACCAGCAGGAACACGACATATACCCACAAGATGTCCCGCAACGCGGGATTCTCTTCCCGCAAAAACACGACGGGCAACAGGGTCGCGAGGATGATTCCTATCATGGTGCCCGTCTCCCGGTAACCGTTGATGCGGGTACGCGCGGTGTAATCCCGGGACAGTTCAGCCCCCCAGGACAGGTAGGGTATCTGCACGGTAGTCCAGGCCACGTAAAAAATCAGGGCCACGGCGAACAGGTAGGTCTTGCTGACGGCGACGGGCGGACTCAGAAACAGGTACAGGCTAATCATCAGCAACGGTACGCCAGCCGCGATCCAGGGCTTGCGCCGCCCCCAGGGGCCGCGGGTCCGGTCCGACAGGTGACCGATAACGGGGTCCGTGATCGCGTCCCAGGCGCGGGCAATGAAAAAGATGCCCCCGACCGCGGCCAGTTCCAGCCCCAGTTCCGCCGCGTAAAACGGCGGGACGTAGATGATCAGCGGCATTCCGAGCATCGCCAGGGGTATGGCCGGCAACATGTAAGCCAGCAGGGAAGTCCTGTCAGTGGCGGATCTCATAGTATGACTCCTTTTGTTTCATTTGCCGGCGAACTTATCCGGCCAGTGCGGCTCTCACCAGGTCCGCGCCCTTTTCACCGATCATGAGCACCGTGGCATTGGTATTGCCGGTGACCAGGGTCGGCATGACGGAAGCGTCTATGACCCATAACCCGTCAACGCCTCTTACCTTCAGGTCCGGGCTGACCACGGCTTGCGCATCATTCCCCATCCTGCAGGTCCCGACCGGGTGGTACATGGGAAAAGCCGCATCCTTCACGAAGTCCCTGAGTTGATCGCCGGAAAAGACCTCATCGTCCGGCTGGCGCCAGCGTACCAGGTGGCCAACGAAAGCAGGCTGCTCCGTGATCCTCCTGGCCAGCCGGCAGGCGTCGACGAGTTGCTCGATGTCGTCCCCGGAATCCAGCATCGGGTAATGAATACGGGGCGGTTCCAGCGGATCGGAGGAGCGTAAGGCAATCTCGCCCCGGCTTCCCGTCCGCATCAAGCCGACCGCGCCGCCGGCGATTCGTTCTTTGCTCAGAACGGCGCTATTTTCCGCGATATCTACATGAAACGGCGCCATGGTGACCTGAATGTTGGGTGTCCTGAATTTCTCCCGGGTACGGATAAACGCGTGGGCATGGGCAATCGGCGTCGTCAGCAATCCCTTACCGTTAACCAGGAACCGGATCAACTGCACCACGTTATGCAAAGGTCCGGTCCGGCTTCCCAGGGTCTCGCCGTTAACGTCGAACGAATAACGGATACCTGTATGCTCCTGCAGGTTTTTTCCTATTCCCGGTGAATGCGCAATACCGTCGATGCCCACCCGCTTGAGCGCTTGTGCGTCACCGATACCGGACAGTTGCAACAGTTTAGGTGAAGCGATGGAGCCGGCACTCAGTATTACGGCGGCGCGGGCCAATGCCTTCCCGTATTGGCCAACTCCGTCTCTCACGAATTCAATGCCGTTTGCCCTGGCGCCGTCAAACAGGATCCGTGTCACTTGACTGTTAAGTTGTATGTGCAGGTTAGATCGCTTCCGAACCGGGTTCAGGTATGCCTGCACAGCGGACTCGCGCCAACCCCTGCGCTGGGCCACCTGGACATAGTCCACTCCTTCATGCTCTGCTCCGTTCAGGTCATGACTCCTGGGGATGCCGGCTTCCTGCGCTGCCTTGATCCAGGCATGGGTCAGCGCGCTGTCAACGTTCAGTTCTTCCACGGAGTGTGGCCCCTGCCGGCCACGCCATTCATCTTCACCGCGCCGGTTACATTCCAGACGCTTGAAATACGGCAGGACCGATGCGTAATCCCAGCCGGTACAACCCAGGTCAGACCAGCGATCATAATCATCCCTGTGACCGCGGATAAACATCATGCCGTTTATAGCGCTGCCCCCTCCCAGGCAAAGGCCGCTCCACCAGGAATCCACCTTGCCGGCGCGGGTCGGGTCCGGTTCGACCTCGTACATCCAGTTAAATCGGGGACTGAAGACGGCAGCGCCGCTGGCCGCCGGGACACGGCTGAAGGGATGCCTGTCGCTGCCCCCTGCCTCCATAAGCAGGACGGAAAGAGAGGGGTCTTCGGATAAACGGCCCGCAACGACACAGCCGGCCGACCCGCCGCCGACCACGATCACGTCATATTCGATGATGGCGTCCACTTTATGGCGAATTATTATTCCCCATATCCAGGATAATCTTCCATGTACCATCGTCCTGGCGTTCCCATAACAGGATATATTTGCCTTGTCGCGGGTTGGACCGATTTTCGGCGCCTGCGTCTTGAGGAACAAAATCGGCGACAAAATTGCCGCGTGTGAGCGCCCAGTTGCCCTCTGTAATCACGGAATCGACGGTTACGTCCAGTTGCTCGATAGTGAAAGTGCTGTGAACGGTCTCCGCAAACCGGCGCAGCGCCTGTTTCCCTTCCAGCGCCGGCAGTGTGTTGTGCATACCGACTGCGTCATCGGCAAAAATGTCCAGCCAGCGTTCGATATCACCTGTCTTATACGGCTCGATATAACTATTGAGCACCAGTTGCTCGAAATCCGGCAGGGGCGCCATTTGCTGATCCTGCCTGGAACAACCGGCGACAGTCAGCAGAAATACCGGAATCAAAAGTAATCCGAAAAAGTTATTCATCAGTGTATTCAATATTCAGTACCCGTATTTTTGAAGATAATCTTCCCTGATCAGTTGCTTCTTTATTTTGCCGGAATCTTCACGCGGCAGACGATCAACGAATTCGTAAACCCTGGGGACCTTGAAATCCGCAATTCTTGTCTTGAGATGGGCCGCAGCCGCATCTCCGTTCAGCATCCCTCTCTTTTGGATAACCGCTACAAGTTTTTCGCCGAATTCAGCATCGGGTATGCCAAATACGACACAATCGATCACATCGTCCATGGCAATCAATACCTCTTCGATTTCCGCTGGATAGATATTCACGCCACCGCATATCACCATGTCCGATTGGCGGGATGAAATATATAAATAACCCTCATCATCCAGATAGCCGATATCTCCTGTCACCAGGAACCCGTTTTGCTGCAGGCCGGCACTGCCTGAGTCCGCATTGCGATAAGAGATACAATGGGAACCCTCGTGTTTCACGCAGATTAGGCCCTCTTCAAAAGCATTGCGCCTGTTTCCTTCCACTCCACGAATTTCGATCTCTACCCCCGGCGCCGGACGCCCGACTGTACTTGGGCGCTCCAGCCATTCAGCAGAACTGCAACAGGTAATGATGCCTGTTTCCGTCATGGCGTAATATTCGTAAATCACGCTCCCCCACCAATTGATCATGCTTCTTTTAACATCCGCCGGACAAGGCGCGGCGCCATGAGTGACGTGAACCAGGGAATCAAGTCGATATGCGCCTCGGATGTCATCGGGTAAATCCAGCAACCGGACAAACATGGTGGGTACCAGGTGCAGGTGGGTGATTTTATGCCGTTCTATCAACGACAGCAAACCTTCCGCATTGAAGCGCGCCGCGAGGACAAGTATGCCGCCGGATTGCAGCACCATATTGGCGTAGCCGTTAGGCGCAGAATGATACAGGGGTCCTGCCATCACCGAGCGAAGCGGGGTTTGCTCGAAACCCCAGGCATATGTGGTCCTCTCGCTGATCCTGGCTACGATATCAGGAGTTACGTCTTTGCGCAGTACAGCTTTGGGTCTGCCACTGCTGCCGGAAGTATAAAACAACGGTGGCCTGAATTTTTTATTCGATGCAGTGCAACGTGGACTCTCTTCGACCCAGCGGGACCAATCCAGGAAACCGGGTTCAAGATCTCCCGCGCCATCCGTAACGTTATAGCATTCCGTGATCTCGTCCGGTGTGGTTACTACAATCACCGGAACCCGGCCAATTACCACTGCCAGCTCTCGGGTCAATAAATCAGAATGCACAATAACAGCCTTCGCCTGACAATCGGCCAATATGAAACTGATCTCTGCCGGTTTTAAATGCCAGTTTACCGGCACAACGTCGAAGCCGAGATAATGGGATGCCTCATGGATAATAAAGTAAGGGATATCATTGCGGAGAATGACAGCAACAGCATCGTCCTCGCAAATTCCCAGAGAGCTTAAGCCGCCGGCAACGTGCCTTGCTGCAGAATCCAGGTCACCGGCAGAACAGGTCCGTTCGCCGAATACCAGGGTGGCGAGCTCCGTATCCACGTCAGGAGGGAGAACGCGGGGCAAGAAGGCCGTGTCTCAACCCGTCCCGTCCGCGCTTGATTAAACCGGTAAAGCTGTCGATATCAATGTTTGAACCACAGACGATCAGGGCAACCCGTTTACCCCTGAGCCGGTCTGCAAGCGGTCCGAAAGCGGCGGCCGTCGTCGCGGCGCCGGCAGGCTCAACCGCCAGTTTCATGTGCTCAAACAGGATAGCGGCCGCTGCCGCGAGTTCATCATCCGATACCAGAACCAGGTCATCCAGTGAACGCTCGCACATCGCGTAGCAATAGTCGGTGGTGAACGGCGGAGCCAGGCTGTCAGCTATCGTTGACAGCTCGGTAAGGCTCTGCGCCGAACCGGCTTCCAGGCTTTTCTTCATCACGGCAGCCCCTTCGGGTTCAACCCCGTAAACCTTGCATTTTGTATTCAACAGCCCGGTTACCACTCCGACGCCGGAGCACAACCCGCCGCCGCCGATGGGCACGACTACCGCGTCAAGGTCCGGTACCGCATCGTGCAACTCCAGACCACAGGTGCCGGTTCCTTCCGTTACCCGCCGACTTTCGAATGGATGAATAAAGACCCGCCCCTCTTTTTCCACTATTTCCTCGACCATCCTGAAGCCGACCGGTCCATTTTCTGCAATCAGGATATCCGCGCCCAGAGCGCGGGCGATTTCAATGCGGATGGGGTTGGCGCTGGCCTGCATGACCACCTTTACGCTCGTGCCGACACAGCGCGCCGCATAGGCGGCAGCAATGGCATGGTTGCCGGCGCTCATTGCGGTAATGCCCCGGTCAAGCTGTTCAGACGACAATGCCAGCACGTTATTAACTGCGCCCCGGACCTTGAACGTACCGGTACGCTGCAACAATTCCAGTTTCAGAAACAGTTCCGTTTCCGTCCCGAGCCGGGAGCCGACCGTATCCCCTTCCCAATGGAAGGTTGGTGTTATCCGGGTATAAGGTTTCAGCCTGTCGGCAGTTAAACGGAATTCTTCCAGGGTAGGCGGATTATAGTTACTCATTACTGAAGCCCGCCATTCCGGGTCATCGGACAATAGTTGCTTATATCCATTTACACCGCTATCGGGGTATGTCCGGTTCTCACCTGCCTGGGGGTTACTCCAAAGTGCTTCCTGAATGCCGTGGTAAAATTACTCGAATACTCATAGCCCAGGTTCATGGCGATTTCAGTAATCGTCATCTCCGTATTAGCCAGTAAATCACAAGCCTTTTCCATGCGCGCCCGATGCAGGTAATTATGTACGGTCGTGCCGACGGCCTGCCTGAACACCCGCATCAACTGAGTCTCGTTCCAGGACAGGGTTTTTGCCAGTTCACTGATGGTAGGCGCTTTCGACAAATCATTATCGAGAATTTCACATATCTCCGCGACGCGTTTGACGTCCCTCTGCCGTAGCGGTGTTTTATCCGATCCCGTAGCCGTCCACATTTTTGATAACTGGTCCAGTGTGAAACAAAGCAATTCCAGGGTCTTGGCCTCAATCTGTAACTGTTGCAGGCGGCCCGTATAATTCGTTTCAAACAGAGACCTGACGGCAGAAATCATTTCGGGACGCATACGTACCGCACAGTAGTACATGTCCTTCTGCTCACCGTACAGGAACTGTCCCAGGGGCGTGGACTTCAACAGCGATGTGCCGGAAATGATTTCTTCCAGGAATGGCGGTTCACACAACAGGGTGACCGATTGTTCGTGCTGGTGTGCGGGGAAACACTCAATCTTTTTCATCCCGGAAGGCTGAATCAATACTCCGAAGGTCATGGGGTCCACCGGTTCCAGTTCTCCTCCCTCGGCGCCTATCTCACTACTGCCGCTGTAACGGAAATGAAATTTGACCACGTCACCGCTTTCACTCATATCACTGTGGGCAGAATCATGTTCCACATCACCTATCAGGACAGCCAGCCCCTTCCTGACCATGCAGATGTCCTTTATTCCGTGAGTCTCCGGTACAGGCGTCGCCAGTCGTAATCCAAAATGGTGATCATAAGGTTGTTGATCAAGCGGTGCATATTGGGGCGGTATGTCTTTCAGCAATTCGGGAGTGGCATTTTCCCGTTTGATCGGTACTACTGATTCCGGTTTGTTTTCAGGCATTGATAAACCTCTACAGTTCAGTTTTGCGTTGTCAATATTGATATTCGTACCAAACGCATAATTTTTAACACTGAAAGCAGACTTTATTACATAATGGCGCTTATTGACAAACCTGATTGTACGAGCGTGACCATGTTAACTGATTTACACAGAAGAGATGTACTGCGCCGGCTCGGCGCACTGGGAATAACAGGCGCTATCGGTCAACTGTATTCAGGTTCATTGTTCGCACGCTCCGGCGAAGCTGCTACAGGGTTGGACCGGTTGGTGGACGGTGAAGTGGTCAACCGAGCGCATGACCGGTATGAAGCCTGGCGCAATAGCATGGTCTGGCACTTGAGAAAGCCGGAACGCTATCCGGACGCGATCATTCGGGCACAATCCGAGCAGGATGTCATCGCCGCGGTGAAATACGCCACCGACAACGGGCTGAAGGTATCGGCCAGAAGCAGCGGTCATAATTCCACCGGCGCGGCACTGCGGAATGGCGGCCTGCTGATCGACCTGGCGCTGCTTCGCGGCGTCGAAATTGACACCGCACGCAAGACCGCGCGCATCCAACCGGCGCTTTGGTCGGAGCAACTTGTGCAGGAAGCTGGTAAACACGGCCTTGCCTTCCCCGCCGCTCACTGCCCTACGGTGGCCCTGGGCGGCTACCTGCTCGGCGGTGGCATGGGCTGGAATAACGCCCATTGGGACGGCATTGCCTGCCATGCGATAACAAGCGCCGATATCGTCCTGGCCGGCGGCAGGAAGGTCACCGCCAGCGCTGATGCTTATCCAGACCTGTTCTGGGCCGTGCGCGGCGCCGGTTACGGCTTTTTCGGTGTCGTCACTGCCATGGAATTGCGGCTTTATCCCTTGCCGCGTGCGATCCACACCAGCATGTATATCACGCCCCTCGACAAGCTGCACACCGTATTCGCCGCGCTGGATGAACTCAACGAGGTAAAGGATGAGCGCGTAGAGATACTCGTGCTGTTGATGCACGATCCGCAGGCGTCCGCGGACACACCTCCCGACCAGGCGAAAATATGTATGGTAGGCGTCAATGTGTTTGCCGATACGGAGGATGAAGCCAGGGCGATGCTGGCGCCGTTTGCGAACAGCGCGCTGGCTGCCGCCAGCGTGTTCAAGCTGGAGTACCAGCCGAGTTCCTTCGAGCAGTTGTATAACCCGGAGGGTCTTGATACCGGCGTCGGACGTTACATGGTCGATAGCATCTGGACCGAGGAACCGGGACAGTCCCTGCTGTCCCTGGCGGAACATTTCAAAACAACGCAGTCCGCTCGCACCCATGTATTATGTGCCTACGGGGTGAAGACGGAACTGCGTGAGGATGCCTGCTTCTCACGCATCGCCAATCACTACATCGCCAGCTACATGCTCTGGAACGATGCGGCAGACGACGCTGCCAACGAGGTCTGGCTGCGACACACAAACGCGTTGTTGCAACCCTACAGCAAAGGGACTTACATCAACGAAATTGAAGCAACCCTGTTCCCGGAACGGGTCAAATCCTCTTTTTCCGAAGAAAGCTGGCAACGCCTGGCAGCGCTACGGAAAAAATACGACCCGGACGGGGTTTTTCATTCTTACCCAGGATATTCATAAGCTGCTGTGAGCTGCTTGTGTTAAGGAGCCTCTGATTAAGTCAGAGGCTCCTGCGATACAGGGACGTATCGCCAAATTTAATGACGATAAGTCATTGAATTTGTGAGCAATACAAAAATCGCATTTTTGTATTGCGTGCTCTGACAAGTCCAGGATGGACTTGTTCAGAGCTTCCTTAATTTCAAAGTTTGTCATTACAGCGTATTGACAATTTAGCGGGCGCCTGGCATGATGCAGCCATGCCAAAGACCAGCCAGCTTCAAATCCGAATTGATACCGACCAGAAGGAACGTATCCGACAACGCGCGCAGAATGCGGGAATGGATGTATCGAAATGGGTGTTGAGCCAGCTCCTGCCTCCTGCCGGGGAACGTTTTCAAACGCTTTGCAAAGAACTCGCAGAAAAGCCTTCGCTACGAGCCTACACTCTTGCGGAGTTACATGATTTCTTCAAGCGCCTTGAACCACAGGAATTTTCCAGGGCGCTGCAATATCCCCCTGCTGCTCAACTCGCCCCCTTTGAAGCAAACTACCTGGCGGCGATGATTGAGTATGCCGCTGCCGCAAGAAATGTGCCCGTCCCCCAGTGGGTGATAAATATAGAACGGCTTGAGACACCCTGGTTTGCTTCATCCCTGCAAGGCCTGCGGTTGTACCTGCTGACACATTCCCCGCCTGCTTTCCGCCGGCGCAACCTGTTTATCGACAGCAGTGTCGGGGAGCGGATTTAATGGCTTTTCAGAAGGAGGAGATTCGCCGTTTACTGGAGCGCCTCAATGATGAACTGGCCGATGCCGGTATTACCGGAGAGTTGTACCTGGTGGGTGGCGCCGTTATGTGCCTGGCATTTAATGCGCGTCCATCAACCAGGGACCTTGATGGCTTTTTCAAACCGGCGCGTGCCGTCCGTTCGGCAGCAAAACGTATCGCTGCAACCCTGGGCCTGGATGAAAACTGGCTTAACGATGCCGTGAAAGGATACCTGGGCAATCAGGGCGACTTTCAGGAATACCTCGATCTTTCAAATCTACGGGTGATGATTGCAGGCCCCGAATACCTGCTGGCCATGAAATGCCTGGCCCTGCGTCTTGGTGAAGAATTCCACGATGAGGCCGACGTGCGTTTCCTGCTCCGCTACCTGAATATTACAAATTACCGGAAAGCACTGGATATCATCTGCCAATATTACCCGTTGGAGCGATTCCCGCAAAAGACGCTGTACGCGTTGGAAGAAATGGTAGATGATCTGGTTCCGGATTAGCGGGCTGCCCGGGGTTCCTGAAGAATTTTTTACCTCAAATCAAAACCGGAGGTTAACTGAAGATGCATACCGACAAACAATACACCGACCGGTTCGCCCGGGAAGTCATCGACCTGCACATCTTTTTTGAAGACTGGTTCGGCGGCTACTGCGAGAACAGCGAGCAGGTTTTTGCGGAACGCCTGCTGGACCGGATGCACGGGGATTTCAACATTATCCTGCCCGGAGGCATGATGATTTACGGCGCCCATTTCTGGCCGGAGTTCAGGAAACTGTACGGCAGCAACCCGGATTTTCATATAAGCATCCGCGCCGTCCAACAGCAGCCGCTGCCTGGTGAATCGGTATATCTGGTGAACTACCAGGAATGGCAGAGGAATGCCTTGCAATCCACGCCTCAGAACAACGGGCGGCTGTCATCGGCCGTCTTTGTTGAAGACAAGGATGCGCCCAACGGTATCAAGTGGTTTCACGTACATGAGACTTGGCTGCCGGATGGTGTTATGTCGGCAGAGCCGTATGACTGGGAGCATGATACAAAGTAAATCGGGGACAGGTTAAAACCTGCCCCCGACCATATTCTTCCGACTGAAATCTGTCCACTTCAGCACGACATTGTCAATTCAGGCGCGTAGTAGTTTTCCAACCGGGTCCGCTTTTGCAGTTTCTGAAATTGCCTCTTGAGCCCAAGGAGCGAATTCTTGGTAGGGAGGCAAAATAATCCATCCGTAATCATCGTCGCCAACCGCAGTAAATTGCCCGGCTGCGACACACAGCGCCGTCAATGCACAAACAAGGGCCGCCCTGTCATCATGATTCGTTATTTCACAAGGATTTATTTTCCACCTGTGCTACGGGTTTTGCCGGAGCAGCGGCGTAAACTATTTATATCGGCGCCCGTTCGACGTGCACTGACAATTTCAGGCAAGACCTCGGGTTGTTCCACCCAAAGGGAATACTCATGCAAAGTCAGGCCAAGGAAATCGTGGATGGTTTTGTCGCTATCACACTCGTGCCAGCGCGCTACATAGGCATCTATATCGCTAAATCGAGCCGCGCCGGAAAGGCACTTTTGCATGAAATCAGACACGGATTTTTCTCCCTTTGACGGCACTTTTCATTAAACGTCCCTCAAGCGGTTCGAGAACGCCCAGATGATGCCCGCGACTATTGAAAACTTCAATTTCGCCATGCAGCGAATCCCAGGTATATAGCCTTTTTCGGTCATGGGACCGCCACCTCTGCTCTCCGTAGCGAAACCCCAGATATTCTTGTTTCTCAAGGAATGACGAGAGAGATTTAGACTTCTTTGACATACATCCGTGTGAAGTAAATATCCTACATCGTGGTCAAGCAATGTATGCATTCACGCGATAAGCGGATAAACCGGTTAAGTTTAAATCTGTCATACGTCATAGTATCGACAAAAAGCAAGCGTTGCCCTGTTAATAACGCTAAAAGCTGTACCTGGCCTCCGCGCCCCAGATTCTCGGTTGGTTGACGTAGCCAAGCAGGTTGGCGAAGTCGATGCCGCCGATGGGGTTGTGCTCGTTGGTGATGTTACGGGCGAACATGCCGATCTCGAAGTTCCTGACCGTATCCCGGTAACCCAACCTCAGTCCCCCTTCGAACTGCGTCCCGAAGGTGAATTCAACGCTCTCATAGAGGAAATCACTGGTCTTGCCTTTCAGCTTCCAATCGGTGAACAGGTACAGTTCATTGCCGTTCGCCAGGGGATGGGTGTAGTCCAGTTGCAGGTTCGCGGTCCACTTCGGCGCATGCTGGAACGGGTTGCCGTCGATGATTGCCCTGCCGTTTTCATCCAGCGGGTCACGGCTGGTTGCCAGGGGGCCTGGCGGCAAGGTCAGTTCCTTATCATTGAGTTCCGTCTTGTTATAACCGTAACCGCCTGAAAGGATCAGGTTGTCGGTCAGCGCGATATCAACGTCGAACTCAACACCGTAGCCGACACCCTCATCCGCATTCAGCAGGGTCGTCGTATTGGCGTCGCCGCCTACCGCGACCAGTTGCATGTCGTCAACCTCGTAGTAGAAGCCCGCCACGTTCAGCCTTACCTTGTCGAACAGCGCCTTGTAGCCGATTTCATAGGACGTGATGGTCTCCGAGTCCGCGATGGTCGCTACGGGGTCATCTTCCAGGCGGTCCTGTATGGTGGGCGCCCGGAAACCGGTTGCCACCCGGGCATAGACCTGTGCATCGTCGCTGACTGCAAACGCGAGCGACACGTCCCAACTGAGTTCATCATCCCCCAGGCTGATTGGATCAAGCACCCCCTCGACGGCGGGCCTTTCATGCTGGGCATCTTTCTCATCGTCTGTGTAACGCACCCCTGCGGTCAGCGTCAACTGGTCGGATACGTTATAGGAACCCTGTCCGAAGACGGCCCAGGTCGTGTTCTCGATTTCGGAAATCGACCCTACGACAAATGCCGGCGCGCCGGCGCTCATATTCTGGGAAACACTTAAGAGATCATCCTCAAAGTAGAATGCGCCCACCTGGTAATTGAACGGGCCGTCCAGGTTGCTGGCGATGCGTATTTCCTGGGTAATCTGTTCTACCTCCTGATCACCGCCGGTATCCACGTTAACAACGAAAGGCGAATTGAACGGGCTGAAAGGCGTGCTGGGCGGACCGAACGGACCATGCGGACCCGGCGCCAGACCTCCACAGGTAAACAGACAGCCGTATCCGCCATCAATGTCCCCGCGTGCAAACCGGTCATAGATGTCCTGATAGGACGTGATCGAGGTAATCGTGTGGTCGCCGACGTCCCAGTCCAGTTTCAGGGTCACGCCGAAACTCTTTATTTTCGCCGGGTTATTGTTGCCGCCGTCGAAATAGACGGTATTACGGTCGTAATTATCGTTAAGCTTGTTGCTGCCCTTGTCGAAAATATTGGCGCGGAACAGCGAGGCGGAATTGCCGCCCTGGTCCTGGTGCTGGTACAGGAGCAGGGCACTGAAATCATCAGAGGGGGTCCACAACAACTGCACGCGGCCGGCAAAGATATCGAACCCGCCCATGGCATCGTTTTCACCGGTGTAGGCGTTATTGACCCAGTCCGAGCGATGCTGCGTAATGAACGAGACCCGGCCCATCAAGGTGTTCTCTACCAGGGTGCCGCCGACGGCTCCCTCCACGTTTATCGTCCCCAGGTTGCCGCCGGAAGCCTTGATATAGCCTTCCGTTTCCTCGGTGGGGCGGCGCGAATCGAACTTGAGGATACCCGCCGTGGTGTTGCGCCCGAACAGGGTGCCCTGGGGGCCGCGAATTACCTCTATATCGTCGAGATCGAAGATGGGAAATGATTTGAGAGACGCTTTCTCCATCGGCACTTCGTCAAACACGATGGATACCGGTTGCGATGCGGCCGCGGTAAAGTCGGCATTGCCCAGGCCACGCATGTAGAAACGCGGGGATAACCGCCCGTTGGAACTCTCCACGTGCAGTCCCGGCACCGTGCTGGCCAGTTCCAGCACATCCCCTCCCCCCGCGAACTTGGATTCAAGCCACTGACCGGACATCCTGGTGATCGAGATCGGCACGTCCTGGATGTTCTGCTCGCGTTTCTGCGCGGTAACCACGATCTCCTCCAATACGGTCTGGGCTTGAGACGGTATTGCGAGGGCACACAGCAGGGTGAAAAAACCAAAAATAGAAGAAATTCTTATACTTGTCGAATCGCCCATTATTGTTCTCCTGGCAGGGTAATGATGTCTTGATATTATCGCCGTGATTTTACACCACTATTTGCCCGTTGTGAACGTGAAATTATCGGGATCAGGAACAATTGATGGGGTCGGAGTAAAATTTCTGACGAAATTCTTACTCCGACCCCGAGAATCCCGGGAATCTCGCCAGACGCCAGGGGTCAGAGTAAGAAATTCGCAGAATTTTTACTCTGACCCCACATATCCGGTTATTCGCCGAGCAGGATATCGACCAGTTGATCCTCAAACGCACGGAGGTCCCGCCACCCCGTCGCGCAATGCACAATCCTGCCGTCACGTTCATCAACCACGGTATAACCGTCATCCGTGACCCTGACCGGCAAATCCTCCATGACCAGGAGAGCCTGTGAGTGCGCCGCATAAACGGCGACGGTATCAAACAGGACTGTGCTCATTATTGCCGGATCGGTCCCCGGTTTTATGAACGGCGCCAGGGGCAACCAGGTCTTGTAATTCTCCACCAGCGCCCTGATCCAGGGGTCTTCACTCCGGTATATTCTCTGGTAGTTTCCGCCTGTGACCTCCACGAAGCCGCATACATCCAGCGGCATTATCGTGCAGTCCCAGGGCGCGGCAAATACCTGTTGCAAGGCTTTAGGACCGGATATGACATTCCATTCCGCCGAGGGTGTCGCGCTGCCGCCATAACCCACGTACAGGGAACCGTGCATACCGATAAACCGCGCATTTCCGGCAATCGACGGGTCCCGCCTCAGCGCTTCGGCAATATTCGGCACCGGACCGATACAGATCAGCGTGACGGGTTCCGGGGATTGTTTTATCGTATCGATCAATGCCTGAACGCCATCGCGCCGGACTGCCCCCGGGTAGTTTTCCAGCCGGTAATCACCTATCCAGCCACTCTGTCTTCCCGGTTGATCTTCCCGGCCCAGGCCCACGCCGATTGGAATATCGGTGCGTCCGGTAAGTTCGAGCAGTTTGGCGAACAAACGGCAACGGTAGATTGCATTGCCGAAATCACTGACCACCAGTTTCACGTCGAACTGCGGCATGCGCAGCAGCATCAATAATGCCCAGGTATCGTCGATGTCATCGCCGATGTCGGAATCGAGTATGACGGGGATCCGGGGTGTCTCGGAGCCGGATAATGACTCGGCGTTATTGGCTGCCGGGGCGGACAGAGGCGGCATGCCTGCCCAGAGGGTGGACAGTAACGCCAGGGAATTTTGAAGAAATGACCGCTTTGTCAGTTTCCGGGACATGTTATTAAATTCTGGATACCTGGGGATGCTTGGGGTCAGAGTAAAAATTCTTCGAATTTCTTACTCTGACCCCTGAAATAAGTCCTGAATTGCTCATGCCCGCAGCACGCGACCGGTAACGGCATCCCTGATCACGCTGGGTCTTGGATCTCCGCCGACGTTGCCGGGGACGTAACAGTCCACGTCCTGTCCAAAATAAGCCCTGACGCGCCGCCGGGTCCGGGCCGGACGGCAACCGGACGGGTTGGCGCTGGTTGAGACAAGGGCGCCGGCTGCGTCACACAATTGTTGAACGACGGGATGCGCCGACACCCGCACGGCCAGGGTATTATGCTGCCCCGTGAGCCAGTGCGGCGTAACGCGCCGCGCCGGCGCCAGCCAGGTGACCGGGCCGGGCCATGAACCGGTTATCTCCTCCAACGCCGGAACACGGGAAAAATCCACCAGTTCCGATAACTGGTCGATGTTTGAGGCGGCAATGATCAGGCCCTTGCCGGCGGGTCGGCGCTTTAGCCGCAGAATTTCAGCTACCGCATCTTCATCCCAGGGGTCGCAACCCAGGCCCATCACCGCCTCGGTGGGATAGGCGATGACGCCGCCATCTTGCAGGACGCCCAGCGCATTATGAATATGCCAGCTTTTCAATATGGCTTAACAGGAAGATACCTGGGGTCAGAGTAAAAATTCTCCGAATTTCTTACTCCGACCCCTCCGGCCAAGGAGATAGATGGGGTCAGAGTAAGAATTTCGTCAGAAATTTTACTCTGACCCCTGGATTTCACAACTGCTCCTGCAGCGCCGCGTCCTTTGCCTGGACCGTGCGGGTCATCTGCTCGCGTTCTGCGCTAATGGCAGTGGCCAAGTCCGCGTCCTGCAGGGCTAGGATCTGCGCGGCCAGGTAGGCGGCGTTTTTTGCGCCGGCCTTGCCGATCGCTACGGTGCCCACGGGGATGCCTCCCGGCATCTGGACGGTCGCCAGCAACGCATCCATGCCGCTCAACGGGCCGGCATCCAGGGGCACGCCGATGACCGGCCTGGTGGTGGTTGCGGCCACCGCGCCGGCGAGGTGCGCGGCCAGGCCGGCGGCGGCGATAAATACCGCGCAACCCCGCGCCTCCGCGTCCTTGATGTAAGCCTTGGTTGCCTCGGGGGTGCGGTGCGCGGAGGTGATCTTCACTTCCCTGGCAATGGAAAAGCTGTCCAGTACTTCAACTGTGGAACGCATTACGGGCAGGTCGGAATCGGAGCCCATTAAAATTGCAACGAACGGTTTGTTTTCGGTCATTGTTATCTCTCATATTACGATTTATGGGGTCAGAGTAAAAATTCTTCGAATTTCTTACTCTGACCCCTCCAGCCGGGGAGATAGACGGGGTCAGAGTAAGAATTTCGTCAGAAATTTTACTCTGACCCCTGGATTTACCCCTGAATTTCACTTACGGCGTTTGCGCCCTGCCGGCGCCGCGGCAATCAGATCAAGGCATTCCTGCAGGGTCAGGTCCTGCGCTTCCTTATCCTTCGGTATCCTTGCATTCTTTTTCCCATCCGTAATATATGGCCCGTAGCGTCCGTTGAGGACGGAAATGCCTTCTTTTTCAAATACCTTGATGTATTTTGCGGCGTCCGCGGCCTTCTTCTCCCGCACCAGTTCCTGCGCCCGCGGCAAATCAATCGTATAAGGATCATCCCCCTTTTTCAATGAGACGAACTTGTTGTCATAGCGCACATAAGGACCGAAGCGGCCGATGTTGACGCTGATCTTCTCGCCCTCTTCGGAAACGCCCAGTTCCCGCGGCAGGTGGAACAGCTCCAGGGCCTGTTCCAGGCTGATGGAATCCATGCGCTGGTCAGGCAGCAGGCTGGCAAATTTCGGATCCTCCCCGTCATCCCTGGCGCCGATTTGAACGAACGGCCCGTAGCGTCCCATGCGCACCGTCACCGGCCTCCCGGTGGCCGGGTCATTGCCCAGGCTGCGCGGGCTCACCGCTTCACTGCGGCTTACTCCACCCTCCTTGTCCTGCACCCGCGCCGAGAACGGTTCCCAGAACTCCCTCATCAGCGGGACCCACTCCTTCTCGCCCCTGGAAACGGCATCGAGTTCATCTTCCAGCCTGGCGGTAAAGTCGTAATCGACATAACTGTCGAAATGCTCGGTCAGGAACCTGTTCA
Organism: Gammaproteobacteria bacterium; assembly: GCA_028819495.1. Lineage (GTDB taxonomy): Bacteria > Pseudomonadota > Gammaproteobacteria > Eutrophobiales > Eutrophobiaceae > JAAXHV01. The sequence goes on from JAPPLI010000100.1 coordinate 42,539, forward strand.
CGACTCGCCCCACGTCAGTGGGAACGAAGCGTTTCTTGACCATCTCCACGTATTCGCGGGTGCGCAGGGTGGAAATGATGGCGGCATAGGTAGAGGGGCGGCCGATGCCGTAATCCTCCAGGGATTTGACCAGGGTCGCCTCGGAATAACGCGGGGGAGGTTCGGTAAAATGCTGTTCGGGCCGTATTTTCAACAATCCCGCCGCATCACCGGGCTGCATGGGAGGGAGTTTCCTCTCAGTGGCATCATTCCCCTGCCCCGTTTTGCGATCATCTTCTCCTTCGGTGTAGAGAATCATGAAACCCTTTTCAACCACGGTAGCGCCGTTGGCCCGCATCAGCGCGCCGGGGCCGCATTCCAGGTCCACCGCGACCGTGTCGATGACGGCCTGGGCCATCTGACTGGCCAGCGCCCGCTTCCAGATCAACTCGTACAGCCGGAACTGCTCTTTCGACAGTTTCGACCGAATTTCTTCCGGCACGCGCTGCACGGAAGTCGGCCGGATCGCCTCGTGCGCCTCCTGGGCGTTTTTCGACCTGGTCCGGAACCGGCGCGGGCGTTCGGGCAGGTACTTTGCGCCGTATTGTTTGTCTATGTACCAGCGCATCTCATTGATCGCATCCGCCGCCAGGCTCACCGAGTCGGTCCTCATGTAGGTGATCAGGCCGACCGCGCCTGATCCGGTATCTATTCCCTCGTACAATTGTTGCGCCACGCGCATGGTCTGCTGTGCGGTGAACCCGAGCTTGCGCACGGCCTCCTGCTGCAGCGTGGAGGTGATGAACGGCGGCGCCGGCTGGCGCTTGCGCTGTTTACGGTCAACCTTGCTGACGATCAGCTCGCCCTTGTATTGCGCCTTCTGGCCGATCCCGGTTGCGTCATTGTTTGGCAACGTAGCGCCCCCCTGTCCGATCTGCGCTGCGGCTTGTTGTTCCAACGCCGCGGAAACCTCCCGCGCCCGTTGCTCATCCGTGATGCTGAACTGTTCGATCTTCTTATCCCGGAAACGGATCAAGCGGGCGGGAAACGCGGTTCCGGCCCGCTCCAGGTCTGCTTCTATGGTCCAGTACTCACGGGTCTTGAAGCGTTCGATTTCTTCTTCGCGCTCGACGATCATCCTCAAGGCGGGGCTCTGAACCCGGCCGGCGGAGAGACCCCTGCGAATCTTCTTCCACAATAACGGGGACAGGTTGAAGCCTACCAGGTAATCCAGGGCGCGCCTTGCCTGCTGGGCGTTGATCAGGTCCCATGAGAGCTCGCCGGGATTATCGATGGCGCGTAATACCGCGTTCTTCGTGACCTCATGAAACACCACCCGTTTTACTTCCTTGCGCTTGAGCGCGCCGCGCTCCTTGAGCAGTTCAAACAGGTGCCATGATATGGCTTCACCTTCCCTGTCGGGATCAGTGGCCAGGTAAAGAACGTCGGATTTTTTCAGGGCACGCGCGATCGCGTCCACGGAACGGGCATTTTTATCGATGATTTCATAACGCATGGCGAACTCCTTTTCCGGGTCCACCGCGCCGGATTTCGGCAACAGGTCGCGCACGTGGCCATTGGAAGCCATAACGGTGTATCCGCTACCCAGGTAACGGTTCAAGGTCCTTGCCTTTGCAGGGGATTCAACTATAACTAATGCTTCAGACATTTTTATTATTCACACTTTGTTATTGATTTATGGGGTCAGAGTAAGAAATTCGAAGAATTTTTACTCTGACCCCTTTTATCTGCAGCAGGCCGGTTCCGTCTATGACGGTTCCCGTTCCGCACGCATATACAGGCCCGGCGCAACCGCCGTGATCAGCCCTTCCAGTTCCAGGTTCAACAACTTTCCCATAATGTCCTCAATACCGAGTCCGGTCATGTCCACAATTTCATCCAGGCCTGTCGGTTCGTACCCTATATTATCAAGCAGCACTTTTTCCCGTTCGTCAAGTGTATTGCTCTTCCCCACCCCGGCTGAGGCTCCCCCCGAGGATGTCGCTTCAAGGTTGACGCAGCGGCCGAGAACGCCCGCAATATCCTCCACCCGCTCCGCCAGGCCGGCCCCTTCGCGCAACAGGCCGTGGCAACCCTGTTTCATCGGGTTCCTGATGGAACCCGGCACTGCGAACACCTCCCGGTTCTGTTCCAGGGCATGCCTTGCCGTGCTCAGCGAGCCGCTCCTGCGGGCCGCCTCAACCACCAGGACCGCTTCACTCAGGCCGCTTATGACCCGGTTGCGGCGCGGGAAATTATGCGGCAGCGGCCGCCAGGACAAGGGAAATTCGGACACCAGGGCGCCGCTTTCACTGATCTTCTCTGCCAGTCCCGCATTGGACTCCGGATATACGCAATCCAGCCCGCTGCCCAGCACTGCCACGGTCCTGCCCTGTTGTCCCAGCGCGCCCCGGTGCGCTTCCGTGTCTATCCCCCGGGCCAGGCCGCTGGTCACCGTAATCCCCTGCCTTGCCAGTTCCCCGGCAAAATAGCGGGCATCCCTGCGGCCATCCATGGTAGGTTTTCGACTCCCCACAATGGCAACCTGGCAACTTCCCAGGACTTCGGGGTCACCGCGTACGAACAGGCCTGGAGGAGGCGCCGCTATCTGTTTCAATATAGCCGGGTAATGTGGACTGTCAAGCGGGACCAGGCGGTAGTCCGGACGTTCCAGGGACCGGATTTCGCGCTCGATTTCCTGTGTATCAGGCTCCCGCAGGGCTTTCAGGACCGGCCCCGGCAAGTGGGAACGATTGATTGCCCCTGCCCCGACCGCGTCCAGCACGGCCTGAGCAGTCCCGAAACCCGCCAGCAATTGAGACAGGTCATGCTCAGCCGCAGCCGCGGCATGCAAAAGCACCAGCCAGGCATATGTTTGGGAATGTTCTGAAGCCCCGTCCTTGACTGTGTTCACCGATATCCTCCCTGACATGTACAATAAAAATCTGGGGGTCAGAGTAAAAATTCTTCGAATTTCTTACTCTGACCCCTCAAAGTAAGAAATTTCAGCAAATGCCTGCGATGGCATGCAATGTGGAATAGCTGGAAGTGTATCCCCACATCCGCCAGGGAGTCAACGGTATACCACATTGTGAACCAATTCCAGGGGTCAGAGTAAGAAATTCGAAGAATTTTTACTCTGACCCCATCCATCCACATTGCCCGCGGCACTTTTTTTATGGATAATAGTCAAAGGCTTACCCGGTAGAATCAAGCAGGAATCCGATGTCAACATTGACCGTATTACATTTTCCCGACCCCCGGCTGCGTAAGAAGGCCCGTCCCGTCGCGGCCGTGGACGCGCAGGTCAGACAACTCTCTCGGGATATGCTGGAAACCATGTACGCGGAAAACGGCATCGGCCTGGCCGCCACCCAGGTGAACGTACAGCAGCGGGTCGTGGTCATGGACCTCTCGGAAGAGAAAAACGAACCCGTAACCCTGGTCAACCCGGAAATCATGCAAGAAACCGGCACGGAGGAAATGGAGGAAGGCTGCCTTTCGGTGCCCGGATTTACCGACCTGGTGCAACGGGCGGAAAAAATCTCCTACCGTTACCTCGACCTGGACGGTCAGGAAATCGAAGCGGAAGCCGACGGGTTGCGCGCAGTCTGCATCCAGCATGAAATCGATCATCTTGACGGAAAACTGTTCATCGATTACCTGTCCCCGATAAAACGGCAACGGGTGCGCAAGAAAATAGCGAAGCAGAACAAGATCCGCGCCTTGTGAACCTCTCCTTTGCCGGCACGCCTGAACTCGCGGCAGTCATTCTGGGCGCGCTGATCGAGACCCCGCAGCACCGAATCCGGCATGTTTACACCCAACCCGACCGGCCCGCGGGGCGCGGCAGGAAGAACCGTCCGAGTCCGGTCAAACAACTCGCTCAGCGGTTCGCTATTCCCGTCAAACAGCCCGCGAGCGCTGCTGAACTCGCACGGGACGCCGACCTGGCCGGCATCGATGCCTTGATAGTCGTCGCCTACGGCCTGATCCTGCCCGCACAGGTACTGTCCCGGCCCAGCTACGGTTGTATTAACGTGCACGCTTCCCTGCTGCCCAGGTGGCGCGGCGCGGCGCCGATCCAGCGGGCGATCCAGGCGGGTGATAGTGAAACCGGGATTTCAATCATGGTCATGGACCGCGGCATCGACACCGGCAGGATCCTGCTGCGGAAGGCCTGTGCCATCGGCAAGGCCGATACCGCCCTGTCCCTGTCGGAACGGCTGGCGTTGCTGGGCGCCGAGTGCCTGCCCGAAGCCCTGGCAGGACTGGCGGATGGTTCCATTGACCCGGTGAACCAGGATGACGAGAAAGCGATCTACGCGCACAAGGTCACTAAACAGGAGGCGGAAATCGACTGGAATGCAGGTGCGGAACAAATCGAAAGAAGCATCCGCGCGTTCAACCCGGCGCCGGTTGCGCACACCTGCCTGAACGATGTGAAGATACGGGTCTGGGAAGCCCGGACACTGGACGCCGTCGCGGACCGCTGCAATCCCGGAAATGTCATAAGTTACGGACCGGAAGGACTCGATGTCTGCACCGGAAGCGGGGTCCTGCGTATCCTCGCCCTGCAACTGGAGGGAAAGAAGAAACAGGCCATAAGGGAGATCCACAACGGTTATCCCGGCCTTTTCGTTCCACGGCAATGAACCTGCGCGCGTGCTGCAAAGCGGGGACGGATTTAAAATCCGTCCCCAGACAACAATGAACCTCCGGGCCCGCGCTGCAAAGACCATCTGCCGGGTCGTGGATGCCGGGCTGACCCTGGATGCGGCCCTGGTACAAAGCCTGCATGGTGTCGAACGCGCCGCTGACCGCGGCTTCATCAAGGAACTGTGTTTCGGGACGCTGCGCTGGTTCGATCAACTGGAATTCCTGCTCGCCCGCTACCTGGACAGACCGCTCAAACAGAGAGATGGCGATATCGGCATGCTCATCTTGGTCGGCTTGTACCAGTTGCACCACCTGGGCACGCCCCCCCACGCGGCGATCTCGGAAACGGTGGAGGCAACCGTGGAACTGGACAAGGCCTGGGCAAAGCCGCTGGTCAACGCGGTGCTGAGGCGCTCACAGCGCGAATATCAACAGAGCAAACCGGAACCGGACCGCCACCCCGGCGCGCATTATTCCCACCCTGCCTGGCTGCTTGACAGGATCAGGTCCGACTGGCCGGAACAATGGCAAACCATACTGGAAGCCAATAACAAGCGTCCTCCCCAGCACCTGCGGGTCAACCTCCTGCGTAGCGCCAGGGACAGCTACCTTGAAGAGTTGGAGCGGACCGGCATCCGGGCGCAACCACTGGATTTGACGCCCTGCGGGTTCCATGTGACGGAGCCGGTCGACGTCAACGATCTGCCTGGTTTCGGGGACGGGTACGTATCCGTGCAGGATGCCGGCGCGCAGTTGGCCGCCGGCCTGCTGGACCTGCAGCCCGGACACCTGGTACTGGACGCCTGCGCCGCGCCCGGCGGGAAAACGGCCCACATCCGCGAAACCCAACCGCAGATCGCGGGGATAACGGCCCTGGACGCCGATGAAAAACGTCTCACACTATTGCGCGACACCCTGTCCAGGCTGGCGCTGGATGCAACCGTCATCCGGGCCGACGCCGCCAAAACGGACACCTGGTGGGACGGGCGCCCGTTTGACCGCATCCTGCTCGACGCGCCGTGCAGCGCCACCGGGGTCATCCGCCGCCATCCCGACATCAAGCGCCTGAAACTCCCGGAGCAGGTCCCTGCCCTGCAAGCCAGCCAGGCAGAACTACTGGCAGCCCTGTGGCCGTTGCTGAAACCCGGCGGCAGGTTGCTGTATTCAACCTGCTCCGTGGTGCGAGATGAAAACGACCGGGTAATCGAAACATTCCTGGGCAACCACCCTTCGGCCAGAGCCGAAGCGATCCAAGCAGGATGGGGAATTGCTGCGGAGTACGGCCTGCAACTGCTGCCCGGCATGGATGACACGGACGGGTTTTATTATGCGGTATTGACCAAAGCGAGTTGACGCATGATTATAATAGATGGGGTCAGAGTAAAAATTCTGGCGAATTTCTTACTCTGACCCCGGAGTTAATGTGCCTGGATATAATAACCCCATGATTTATCACTTCCTTAACCGGACTGCATGATCTCAAAAGACTCAAAGGATTTTATCGGTTCAATCGAACGGTGCATGGAGGTTATCAGGGCGTTTGATGCCGATGATGTTGAAATGGCGCCGGCGGACGTGGCTGCGAAAACCGGCCTCACCCGGGCGACGGCCAGGCGCATACTGTTGACATTGACCACCCTGGGTTACGTCGCCAGTGACGGCAAGTGGTTCCGGTTATCGCCGAAAATTCTCGACCTGGGTTTTTCCTACCTGACTTCCATGCAGATTGGCCAGGTTATCCAGCCAGTCATCAATGCCGCAAGCAGGAAGGTTGGCGAAACATGCGCGCTCTCGGTATTGCAGGAAGATGATATCGTCAGTATAGCCCACAGTTCGTTCGACCGGTTCGACCAAGTGACATTTTACCCCGGCACACACCTGCCAGCCTGTGTCTCGGCAGCGGGAAGGGTGATACTGGCCCATCATAAGTCGGAAAGACTCGATACCTATCTCAGGAATCTCAAGCTGAAACGTTACACATCGAACACGATCACTACTAAAGCGTATTTGAGAAAAGAACTGGAAAAAATAAGGCAGCAAGGGTATGCCCGTGTCGACGGAGAACTCGAAGTAGGGCTGTATACTCTTGCAGCGCCGATATTCAATGATGAAAAAACTCCCGTTGCCGCAGTCACTTTCGGTGGCAATGTCGCACGTATCAATGACCGGAATATCGAAAAAGAATTCCTGCCGGAATTATTCGGCGTTGCGAAGAGGATTGGTCAGCTACTGCCTGACAAGCATCCGATTTTTTGATATCAATTTTGAAAATACAAATTAACAGGTTGTTTCTTGCCGTCAGCGCCGGCAAGTTCGTCAGTGTCGTCGGTCTGTTGATTATGCCGGTACAGGTCGGCGCCATGCTGGATGGCCTGCGACTGGGTGAGGCAGCCGTCGGTTTTCTTGCGACGATGGAATTTTCCGCGCTCGGCGCCGGCCTCATATTTGTCGCGATGAACCCTCTGAAAACCTCAGCCATGAGATACGCGTTGATTGGCGTAGCATTGATAGTTGCAGGCCAGATCGCATCCGCGCTGATTACATCATATGGCGTCCTGACGGCGCTACGATTTATCGTGGGCTTCGGAGCCGGCCTGGCCAATGCGGCTGCAACGGTTACCATTGCGGCGAATTTCAAGGAACCGGAACGAACCGCCGGCTATGCGTTCGGACTGGTCTACCTGGTGGGCGGGGCGCTCTATCTCGCTTCGCCCTATATGACCGGATACGGCTACCATAAAGGCGTTTTCCTCAGTTTGGCCGCCGTCGTACTGGTATTCACACCATTGCTGTTTGCCTTGCCTGACACGCCGCTGCAGAAGAAAAAAAGAGACGTTGCCGGGAAGGACGCCATATTAAGCACTGCTGCCTTTTTACTGTTTACCGCCGAGATTTTCCTGATGATCGGAATGGGCGCGGCCTGGGCATTCGGCGAGCGTATGGGATTGGCAGTTAATTTAACACCACAGGAGATTGGATTTTATTTTGCCTGCACCATGATTGCATCGATCATCGGTTCATTGTGCGCAGGCTGGTTGGGCACGCGCTTCGGCAGAACCCTGCCTTTCGTAGTCTGTACTGTACTGGTGGCTATCTGCTGCTATTTCATGGCCAATCCCGGCATTGCCATTGTCTATGTAATCTGCCTGCTGAGTTTTCAGGTGTTCCAGGCGGTGTTCATACCGTTTTTAATCGGCACGGGCGCGGCCCTGGAAAGCAGCGGGCGCCTGTCCGCGGCTGTGGTCGCGGTCGAAATCTTCAGTTTCGGCGCCGGCGGGTTCGCAGGCGGCACGGTAGTCGAAACATTCGGCTTGGCGGCGGTCGGCTGGCTGGCGCTTCTGGGCGGAGCAATCGCCATTCCCCTCCTTATCGCGGTTTGCCTGCCCCTGGATCGGCGCGCCTGATTCGTGATTGCCTGTACATGCCTGCAAACAGCATATAACTGAATGACAACAGGAACAGGCTGATATAGATAACATTGGCGTATTGATTATCGACGATGACCAGTCCCGCCAAAACCGGCCCTGCTGCAATACCGATACCCTGCAGGAAAGGCAACAGAACAACAATACGGCCGTCCCGATCAAAACTGGCTATCCAGCCGTTCTGGAATGGGATAACGAAACTGTAAAAGAAATTGTAGACGCATAGTGCCACCAGGTAGGTTGTGGCTGCCGGATGCCGGCCAATAGTGAAAATGGCGATGAATAAACACACATAACCGAATGAGATGGGCACGATGCGTTTCATCCTGCCTGCCAGCCACGCGGGAACCAGGGCGCCGGCAAAACTGAACAGCAGGGAGACAGACAGGGTTATCGCGATAAAGTCCGTGGCAAACCCTTCGGCATCCCCAAGTCGTTCCATGAACGACCAGATGCTGTTCATGGATGCAAAGAATAATCCGACTGCAAGCAAGCCATACAGGACAGTACGGTCCGTCACGGCAGACGGTTTACTCAACTGCTTGTCGCTGCGGGTGTTTCCCGTTAAAGGATTTGAGCGCGGTATGGCATGGTAGCAAATCACAGGTAAAAGAGCCACCAACCCGGTCATGATGAAAACCGGCGCCGCGCCCCATGTCATCCACAGCCAGGACGCGCCATTCAGGCACAGCGCGCCGACAAATACCTGCAGCGCCATGGCATAGGCGAACTCCCGGTCCGGATTCACGGACGCACTGATGGTGGCATACATGAATGCAACCATCGTTCCCGCGCCCAGTCCGGCCATATAACGATATGCCAGTAACGCTTCAAAACTTTCGACCATACCACAAAGCAGGTTGGGAATGACGGTCAACAGCACGGCGAAAGGGAAAACCCGGCGCCAATAGCAGCGGTGTATCCAGTAGCGGGCGCTGAACGCGGCAATGGTGTTCGCTGTCATATCCGCAGATAACAACATGCCTGTCTGTCTGCTGCTAAACCCAAATGTTTCGGTAAAAATACCGGCCAGGATGGGCAATAAATAGTAGATTGCGAGACTGGTCGCAAAAATCAGGTAAGTCAGCCAACGCGTCGCAGTCGCGCTGACATCAACAGGTTCCGTGTCGTGATAGTCTTCGGGGAGAAAAATCAAACGATACTTCCCTCACCTATTGCCAAAATCACAATCACTACGTCCGCATAACTTATCCAGATACCACCGGGTGAATTCACGATTCATTACTTCCTGTTCAGAATAGGGCCCGGGTTGATAGTGAGAAGACAATATCCCTGCCTGGTTATTTTCCGTGATAACCGCATCCTGTTTTAACGTGGCATCCCATACCCAGGACACGCGCTCCGGTACATAATCGACCCCTTCCCGGGCATCTCCATCCACCAGCCATATGGCTTCCACGTCCGTGACCAGTTCGGAAATGGGGGTAAACCGCAATATTACCGCATGGTCATTGGATGCGAGCAGGTAGTTCAGATAATTGAACGCTACATAGGTCACACCCCCGTCATACTCCCTGAACTTCCCCATCAAAGTCGAAACGGGCCGGCCATCCTGGCTTTCGGTTAAAAAACCTTCCTTGATTGGCATCCGGATCATCCCTGCGCCATGATCGAACGCACCCTCCAGGCAGGGATGCCCTAATGCCTCAACCTGTTTTTTCCATGCGTTGAGTTCCACCGCATAGTCCTGGCACGCCGCTTCGGGCCCTGAGCCCACGCCCGCACCGGCGGCCAGTAATTTTAATTCCGAATGCACGGAACAGTATTCCGGGTGAGCCGGGATGCAATGATAACATTCAATAAAATTCTCCACTACCAGTTTCCAGTTGGCGCGGGTCGGCAGTTCCAGCCGCCGTGCAATTTTTGCGTTCTCTATACCGTGAAAGGACAGGTAGTTACGGCAATCCCTGCTCGTGTCATCAAGACCGACAGGCTCGTCCGCCAATGACACAAAGATCACGCCGTCAAGCACCTTGATACGGCAGGCGTGCAGGCCGTACCCCTCCCTGGAAAACTCTTCGGGCATTAATCGTGCAGTACGCAGGCTGCCGTCCAGGTTATAGGTCCAGGCGTGATAGGGACAGACCAGCGCGGATTTTTTCCCTTCACTGTCCAGACATACCCTCGAACCCCGGTGACGGCAGACATTGTAGTGGGCATGGATATTGCCGTCCCTGCCGCGTACGATAATGATTTCTTCACCGCAGATCCTGAACAGGAAATAATCCCCGGCGGCAGGAATCCTCGAAACATGGCCGGCCAGGTGCCATAACCGGTCCAGGACTCTTTCGCGATCAAGCGAAAACACATCCGGGTCGCCGTAAAAGGGCTGCTGCAGCGTGTGGCCGGCTACGTGGCCGCCGACCAGGTCCTGTATGTTTACTCCCGGCATGCGGATTTAACCTGCGCGTTTGCTGAAATCCTGTTGCGCTTTGCCAAACACAACCACCAGGATACCTGCCAGTTCATCGACGTTCTCCTTGCTGAACACAAGAGGCGGGGAGATGATCAGGTTTGAACCGACGTTCCTGATCAACAACCCATGTTTCCGCGTCAAGTCCTGAACAAGTTCAAGAAAGGGATCTCCCGGTATGAAAGATTCCTTTGATGTTTTGTCCGTGACCAGTTCAATGGCCATCATCAGGCCCTTTCCCCTGATGTCACCGACAAAATCATAATGAGCCAGCTCATTTTTCAGTTTCGCGAGACAGTAGCTGCCCACCCGCGCGGCATTTGCCGGCAGATCCTCATCCTCCACAATCTGCAAGGCCGCATTGGCTGCCGCGCAGGCAAGCGGATGACCCGAATAGGTATAGCCATGCAGGATAGCGGCCAGCGGGTGCTCGGAATCCCAGGCCCGGCGCACACGTTCATTAACCACCGTTGCGCCCAGCGGGATATAACCGGAGTTGATACCTTTAGCCAGGCACATTATGTCGGGTTTGACGCCCCAGCCGCGGCAGCCGAACATGCTGCCGCTACGGCCAAATCCGGTGACGACCTCATCGGCAATTAGCAATACGCCGTATTTGTCGCAGACTTCCCTGACCAGCGGCCAGTAATTATCCGGCGGCACGATCACGCCGCCGGCGCCCTGTACGGGCTCGGCAATAAAGGCAGCGACCGTATGCGGGCCCTGGTGCAGGATCTCCCGTTCCAGCAGGTCGGCGCAGATCTTTCCCAGTTCTTCAGGATCTTCCGACCAGGGATTGCGGTACAACCAGGGGGTGTCAACCTGGAAACAACCGGGGAGAACCGGCTCATACATGGAGCGAAAGTACATCTGGCCGCCGATGGACGTACCACCGAAATGTACCCCGTGATACCCCTGTTTCAGGGAGATAAACTTGGTTCGTTGCGCTTCACCGGACAGTTTCCAGTATTGGCGGGCCAGTTTCAGCGCGGTCTCGTTGGCATCAGAGCCGCCGGAACTGAAGAAAACCCGTTGCATGTCCTCAGGAGAGAGCATGCGTATCAATCGCTCTGCGAGTTCCATGACCGGCAGGTTGCTGGTGTCGCCGAAGGTGGTGTAGTAAGGGAGTTTATCCAGTTGCGCCTTGATGGCTTCCTTCACCTCTTTACGCCCGTGTCCGACATTGACGCACCATAACCCCCCCTGGGAATCCAGGTAGCGCCTGCCTTCGGTGTCAAAGATATATACGCCCTGGGCGCGTTCGAATACCAGGGGTGTTGACTGTTCGGCCGTCTTCGGGTCGGCCATGGGATGCCAGTGACTGGGTGTGGTCGCTTGCTCGTCTAACGATGCCAGGTTCTTCATATTCACTTACCTTTGATTTGCATTGCATGGCGCAGCTTGATCGGCGTCGGGTTTCACCGCATCGCCCGCCGTTTGCTTCAGCCTGCGTTTATCGGGTTTGTTGTTGGGCAGCAGCGGTAATGATGTTTCTATCACCACCTGCTTCGGGATCTTGTAATTGGCGAGATACCGCCGGCAATGATCCAGCAGGATTTGTTCTGCGGCGGTTTGTCCCGGCGCCAGGGTCACGAAAGCATGGCCGACCTCACCGTAAACCGGATCAGGCACGCCGACGACACAGGCAAGGTTAACCGCCGGATGAGCTTCGAGCGCCTGTTCAATCTCCTTCGGGTACACGTTATAACCGCCCGACTTGTACATATCGGATAAACGTCCGACCAATATGATATTGCCGTCGTCGCGTTTAACGGCCACGTCTTTCGTGTGCAGCCACCCTTCATCATCTATGGCTTGCCCGGTGGCTTCGGGCAGACGCCAGTACTCTTTCATGATAAACGGACCGCGAATAAGAATTTCACCGGGTTCGCCTTTGCGCACTTCCTCACCGCGCTCATCGACCAGGCGAAATTCACAATCATCCAGCGGCTTGCCGACACTCTCCGCCAGCAGGTCAACATCATTGGTCGAGGGGATCGCCGTTACCGCGCCGGCAGCTTCGGTCAGGGCATACATGGTGGTAACGGCAGGACAGATTTCCTGTATCAGCCGCTCCAGCAGGGGTTTCGATGCAGTCCCTCCACTGCAGGAAATTTCCTTGATTGAGGATAGGTCCGTGGTGGAAAAATCGGGGTGGTCCAGCACTTTCTGCAGCATGACGGGCACCCCGCCCCAGACGCTGATACGCTTCTCTTCAATCGTCCGGAGCACTGCTTCAGGGTCGAATTTTTCCAGGTAATAGCCCGTGCCCCCGGTAACCAGGCAGTACACCGAACAGGCGATGATGCCGGCAATATGATTGATGGGATACGGGTTAATCATCCTGACGGCGCCGGGTGAACGTAGTGATACCTGTACATGGGAATGACGGATGGCGCCGTAATGATGCAACACGGCCCCTTTCGGTTTGCCCGTCGTCCCGGAGGTATAGACGAGAAAGGCCGCATCCATACTCCTGACACTGCTTTGAGCAGCCGCGAGGTCGGTAGCGCCGACATTGTTGCCGTGCAAAAGGAAAGCGCTGTAACTGATGTCAGGCGGGTGCGTAAAATCACTGCCAAGTACGATCAGTTGTTTGACGCTCCGGACGCTGCCGCAGATGGAATGCAACTCGTCACGGTATCGACGCTTATCAATCCGGGTCCTGGCAAAGATGACGGACGGTTCCGCATCGGCGATCACGTGCTCCAGTTCGGCGCGGCTGTAACGGGGGTTCAGGCCCAGCCAGACCCCGCCGATCATCGTTGTCGCCAGCAAAATGATGAAGTAATCGGGATGCGGCGGTGATAGTGTCGCCACCCGGTCTCCCTTCCTGATACCCAGCGCCAGCAAGGCCCTGGCGCACTTCTCCACGCTTTCACGCAGGTCCGCATAGGATTGCATGGATTCCCCGATACCGACGGCCTCCTTTCCCGGCATCGTTTCAGCATGCAGGTAAAGATAATCAGTAATGAGTTTATCCTGAAACTCTGCCGGATTGATGTTCATGGCCGCCATCCGATCTTCATTATAAACAATGGAAAGCACGGGAACGGGGGGAACCTTGTCGATGAATATTCAGATCAGGCCCAGCGCCTGGCGTGCGGCCCGCTCCCCTTCTTCCACGCCGCGTGACCAGAGTTGCTGGCCGGAAAGTTCGGAGTGGCCAATGGTGATGCGGCCGTAACCCTGACGGATAATATCGCGCGGCGCCGGGGCGCCGTTTTTCCCGAAATAAAACCCCGGCTGAGGCGCGATGTAAGCATGTCCCCACCTGTTCAGGATAATCGCGGCTATGTCCCGTTTCGCATCAAATCCAGCCATACCGAATAATTTCTGCATCTGCCTGCGCACCTGGATCTCGACATCACGGTAACTGCTGGCAAACAACTGGTTGCGGCCGATTATTGTCTGCGCCTGCAGCGGCATTCCCGGGTTGAGATACGGCACATAAAATGTCAGTATAGTGGGTTTGCCCGGATCCAACGGGTCTGCCGTACCGTCGATGACCATTTGTCGCCGCAGGTTGGTGTACCAGCCAAAGCCACTGAACCACTGGGCTGCAGAGATTCCCAGACGCTCCATAAATTGCCAGTTTCGTACCGCCACGTTCACCGTTAATATCGGCGCGTGGTAGAACTGTTGATAGGCGTCCCTGTGCGGCTTCGGCAGGTCGCGCAGGATATGCTTGTTGACCCAGCCGCCACTGGCCATCACAACCGAGCGCGCCCTGGCCCGGTAGTGCTTTCCGCCCTTGTGATAGATCACGTTTACCGCATCGGACTTGTCCGGTTTACCGTTATGTTCGACGTGGACCGCCGTGGCATCAAGACGAATTCGTGTCTGTTGTCCGGGCCGGTCAAGTGCCTGCCAGTTCACTTTACCCCATAACACGTCCTTCAGATCGCTGCCGCCGGCAATGGCTTCCGGTAACATGGCTTTGACGAAATGACGCGCGGTACCGGTATTGCCGCCGGGCCAGCTCACCAGGGTAATCTGATGGACATCACCAGGATCAATACCCCGGGATTCATAATAACGGTCGGTATAGGCGCGCACACCGGGCAGGTAGAAATCAAAGCCCGTGTATGCGGATACCTGATCGCCGCCCAGGCCGCCTCCCGAAACGGCAAAAGCCTTATCGACAAAGGGCATTACTTCGGGTGAACAAGCCAGTTCCCGGGTAATAAAATCCCGGTAAGTCATGGAATCCAGCCACGGCTCCCAGTCATCCCGTTCCGGCGGCGTAAAATAATTTTCCAGGCGCATCAGGTCCTGTTTCACCTTGTCGGTCAACGGCGCATCCTTGAAGTCATTCGCCCAGGGATTGATGATCCATTCTCCGCCCTGATCGTTGTCGAAGAAATAACCGGTGGTCGCGCCGCCCCGATCACTGTACATGGACGTATAGTGGTCTGCTGGGACGGCCAACTGGTGTTTACTGCCCGTGACTTCCTGGAAGTCAAAGGAATCAGGCAAGCCCAGTTCATGCCAGTAACGGTGGAACAAACCGTATTTCCCGGCGTATTTCGGCGGCCAGATCATGCCGTTGGAACCCTGCGGCGCGGTCAGGTGGACACCGTCCACCTCGAATTCGTTCTGTTTCGCTTCTCCCCCGAAGATGGAATGATTATCCAGCAGCAGACAGGACTGGTTTTTTTCCGCTTCCCGGGTAAAGGTGTAGGCGGCTCCCAGACCGGCGAACCCGCCGCCCACTATCACCATATCAAAGGTTTCCCCGGTATCTTCGGCGTGACGGACCGAGGATTGATAACGGCCGTCACGGATACCATGGGCGACATTGACGACCTCGGCGGTATTGCCGTTGGACCTTGCGTAGTCACCGATACCGCCGTAGCCGGTCCAGGCTTCGCCCACGTCAGGGAGCGTGGCCTGGGCAGAGGCCGAACGCAATAATCCCGGCGCCTGCATGCCCAGGAGCGCCGCGCCGCTACCGATCAGGCCGGTATTGATAAAATCCCGACGGGTGATATCGGCTCCCAGTCCCAGAGCGTCCAATTCATGGGCGTTCCTGTGTTTATTCATCTCTGATAGACTCCACCAAGTGTTGCAATATTACAAACCCGCGTGTTTTTATTGACACGCCATAACTAATTCTATAATATTATGAACGTATAACGCTCATTTGTACGTTATGCGCACATTTTAGTGTAACAGATTTTTTTCGGAATTACGAGAAGCACATTCGGGGATCTAAAATCATGAAGTTACGTCTTATTTCATCAGTAACAACAAAATTTGCAACAGGCTTGCTGATCTGTATGGGTCTGCTGGGCTCATCCGTATATTCGGCCGTCCTTGACGAGATCGTGGTGACCGCGCAAAAACGCGAACAAAGCCTGCAGGACGTGGGCATTTCCGTAACTGCTTTCAGCGGCGACCAGATCCGGGAACTGGGTTATACCAATACCATTGATATTGCCCAGCAGACGCCCGCGTTGAACATCATTCAGTTTCACCCCACCCTGACCACGTTGGTGATCCGCGGCATCTCACAGAACGATTTCGCTGACCACCTCGAAGCCCCCATTGCGACGTACGTGGACGAGACCTATGTCAGCGCCATGGGCGCGGCCCACGTGCAGATGTTTGACCTTGAACGCGTCGAGGTGCTGCGCGGCCCGCAAGGTACCTTGTTCGGGCGCAACGCGACCGGCGGCCTGATACACTACATCAGCCGCAGGCCCACCGAAGAATTCGAGGGTTACGGCGAATTTACCTACGGCTCCTACAACCAGACCAAATGGGAAGGCGCGCTGGGCGGACCAATAACGCAAAACCTGCTGGGGCGCTTCTCTTTCGCAGGCAACTTTCACGACGGCGTGGCGGAGAACCGCATCGGCCCGGACCTGCGCGAATCGGAAGCCTACGCCTTGCGCGGGCAGCTCGAATTCCGCGCCACGGATAATTTCACGCTCAACCTGAAAGCGCATTTCTCGGAAGACGATTCCCTGGGCAACGCCTACACCAGCACGCCGATACGCGGCAACGAGGACGGGCTTGGAGTCAGGCTCGGCCCGGATGAAAATGCGTACGGTACCTGCCCCGGCTGCGATCCTAACGGCTTCAGGGACCCTGATGACGATCCGTTTACCGGCTCATACGAGCACAGCGGTGAATTCCGGCGCGGCATCGCGGGGTTCACCGGAAAAATGACCCTGGACGTGGGAGAAGCGACGACGCTGACCCTGATTGCCGATTACCTGCAGATGAATAAAAACTACTCGGAAGACACCGACGGCACGCCCATTGATTATCACGCCCATTGATTATTTCGTGTACGCAACCGACCAGGACTTTGAGCAGACCTCCTACGAGTTCCGGGTAAACAGTGCAGCGGGAGACAATCTGCGCTGGACCGGAGGGCTCTATTACCTGGATATTGAGCATACCGGCAACCGCAACGTGTATGTGTTTTCCTACTTTTACGAAGGGCAAGCCACCGACGATGTGAAAACCGATTCCTGGGCCGCCTTCGGCCATGTGGAATACGACTTCAACGATAAGTGGAACGTTATCGGCGCGCTCAGGTATACAGCCGATGACAAAGACATCACTTTCACCGCAACGGACATCATTGAGGTCTTTGGTGGTGTTCTGGGCCATTATGATCTATCGGCTGACCCGGATCCGGCCACCGACCTGTTTGACCAGGAATATGAGAACGTCTCGGCCAGATTCGAGATAGACTGGCGCCCGTTTGCAGACACCCTGGTGTTTGTCAGCTTCAACCGCGGCCATAAAGGCGGCAACGCGCGCACTTCGGCAGCGGGGTTGCCGAATTTTGAGGCTCAGCCCCTGCCGACCTGGCCGCACGATGAAGAAGTGCTGCACAGCTGGGAGGCCGGCGTCAAAACCACCTTCTGGAACGGACGGGCGCGCCTGAACGCCAACGTGTTTTACTACGATTACAAGGATTACCAGGCCTTTATTGCACTACCGGTGCCGGAAGAAGAGCGCCAGATCGGCGACCTTGCCGCATTGACCATCATCAACCTTGACGCCGAGGCCGTGGGGTCAGAGATCGAGTTGAGCCTGGCGCCGGCCGAAGGCTGGGATTTCCGTTTCGGCGTGTCCCTCATGGACAGTGAGGTGAAGGACGTGCTGCTGCCCAGCGGGCGTCTCATTGACAGCGACTTGCCGTATGCCCCGACTTTTGCCATGAATGGATTGGCACGTTATCAATGGCCGGCCCTGGGCGGGACCATGGCGCTGCAGGCGGATTTCACCTATTCCGACAGTTTCTGTTTTACCGTAGTGTGCGGCCCCATAGATGTAGAAGGCTCGTATACTATCGGTAATTTTCGCGCGAGCTACACCAGCGCCGATGAACGCTGGCGGCTGGCCGCGTTCGTCAATAACGTAAGTGACACGGCGTACCGGTTATATTCCCTGGATATCAATGCGCTGGGCATCGCCAACGACGCCTTCGCCAACCCGCGCTGGGCCGGCGGCACCATCACCTTTAACTGGCAGTAAGAACGAACAGGTTCTGGGGTCAGAGTATGCATACTCTGACCCCAGATGTCCCGACCCCGTAAATCCATGGGTACAAACAGATTTATCGGGGTCAGAGTAAGAATTTCGCCAGAAATTTTACTCTGACCCCATATATCGCACGCAAGCATGAACACAACGTATGATGCCGTCATCATCGGCGCGGGACACAACGGCCTGACCTGCGCCAACTACCTGGCGCGTAAAGGGCTGAAGGTGAAAGTGGTCGAACGCCGCCACGTGGTCGGCGGCGCGGTCGTCACCGAGGAGTTCCATCCCGGCTACCGCAACTCCACCTGTTCCTATGCGGTAAGCCTGCTCAATCCGAAGGTGATCCGCGATCTGGAACTGCAGAAATACGGACTGGAGATAAAAGACAGGGAATTTACTGCCCTGGTACTGGGTTCAAAAGATTCTTATTTGTTCATCGATAGCAATCTCGAACAGTTCTTTGCGCAGTTACGCCAGGCCTGTCCGGGAGATGACGAGGCTTACCGCGAATACGAGACGGTGATCCAGCAGGTTGCGGACGTACTGCGGGATGTAGTGCTGAAAACGCCGCCGAATATCGGTGGCGGATTAACGGACCTGTGGCGCGCCGGGAAACTGGCCAACAGGATGCGGCGGCTGGATCCTGCAATGCAACGGGAAACGATCAAGCTGTTCACCATGAGTGTGGGCGACTACCTGAAACAGTGGTTCAACGGGGACCTGATACTCGCGCTGGAAAGCTATATCGCCATGGTGGGAAACATGCAGTCGGTTTACGCCGGCGGTTCGGCCTACGTGTTGCTGCACCACATGTTCGGTGAAGTGAACGGGAAGAAGGGAGCCTGGGGACACGTTACAGGCGGGATGGGCGGCATCACCCAGGCGATGGCGAAGTCCGCCGAGGCGCAGGGCGTCGAGATTGAGGTCAGCGCGCCCGTCAAGGAAGTCATCGTGAAAAACAATCGGGCCGGTGGCGTCAGGCTGGAAGACGGGCGGGAAATTCATGCAAAAGTCACGGCCGCGAACGTCAACCCGAAGTTGCTGTTCCAGAAACTGGTGAACCGGGAAGATGTGGATGCGGATTTCAGACGCCAGATTAATCACTACCGCTGCGTGTCAGGCACGTTCCGCATGAACGTGGCGCTGGATGAACTGCCGCGTTTCCGTTGCCTCGACGGGAAACCGGATTACGAGCGTTACCTGCAGGGAAGCGTGTTTGTCACCAACTCTATGCAGTACAACGAACGAGCTTACCAGGACGCCGTGAACCTGGGCTGGTCGCAAAAACCCATCGTCCACATGATGGTTCCCTCACTGTATGATGATTCCCTGGCGCCGGAAGGCAAACACGTGGCCAGCATGTTCTGCCAGCATTTCAACCCGCAACTGCCTGACGGCAAATCCTGGGACGATGTCAGGGAACAGGTCGCGGATTTAATCATCGATACCGTCAACGACTACGCCCCCAATTTCAGGCAGGCCGTCATCGGTCGTATGGCGCTCAGTCCGCTGGACCTGGAACGGGAGTTCGGACTGACGGGCGGCGATATCTTCCACGGCTGCGTCCAGCCGGATCAATTGTTCTCATTAAGACCCGTAGCCGGGTATGCCGATTACCGGATGCCGGTTAAGGGGCTTTACCTGTGCGGCTCCGGCGCACACCCGGGCGGCGGTGTTACCGGCTGTCCGGGACATAACGCCGCGCGTGAGATCCTGAAGGATATCTAGTCTTTCGTTATGAACTGCCCGGTTCGATATTCGGTTGAAAGCTACCGGCCCAGGCCCAGTATGCCAAAACAGATATAGCTCACACCGAACAGCCCCATGGACAAAATACCCAGCCAACTCCACGTTTCCATTATTTTACCGGGGCGATGCTCCGGTGGGAGAGCTGTTGAAAACATGGCGCGGTGATTCAAAAATGCTATCAACGGAGCGGTAACAAAGGCGATGCTGGTGGCAAAATCGACGAAAGCCCTGAAGGAGCTTGCAAACAGCATGAGTAAAACCAGGGCGCCGCTGCACTGGATGATGACAAGCAGCGCGTAGTGCTTGTTCTCCTGGTCCATCAGTTCCCCGAAGCGCCGCGGCACCGTCCGGCCTGCCCGTTCCGCGCCGGCCTGTTTCCGGTAGCTGATCAACACCCCGATGACGCGTGGGCAGGCATCGACAACCGCCAACAATGAAGACACCATCACAACGACGACGACCAGGGAGATGATCGGATAGGCAAAGCCGCCGATGGAAGTGGTAAACAGGGAGATCAGCTGCGCGGCAAAGCCATTGGGCGAATCCGCCACGGCAAGGCCCGGCTGGTACATGAGCACGGTTCCCAGGATCAGGAAACCGAAAGCCAGCAGGGTCGATATGACATAGCCGAGGTTGAAATCAAAACGCGCATCCGCGGGGTTGAAAGGCGCGCCCATATCCCTTGACTTGGCGCACACCCAGAGCGACTGAAATACCGACACAATCAGCGCGGTAGGCATGACGCCCGACAACGCAATAATAAACAGCAAGGTAGCCCGGTCAAACTCCCCGGGCAGCGTTAACGAAGCTTCCTGCCAGTTGACGCCGGACAATGCCAGGGTGGTGGCCACTACTATAAGGACCAGCAACAGGGCTACAAAGCCCTTGGAGACCTGTTCGAAAACATGGTATTTGCCCGCGATCAGCAACGCCGCGCAAAGCGCCAGGAGAATCATTACGACCAGTTTCGGGTCGAGGCTCAGCGACAGGGCACTGCCGACCAGCCCGGCGCTGACCAGGGCAAGGGCGGCCGTGCCGACAAACATGCTGATGAGCAGGTCAAGACCAAGCACCAGGATCGCCCAGGGGCCCTGGCGGAAATAGTTGTCAACCAGGCTTTGCCCGGTCGCCGCGGCATATTCGGAACCGAAACGGAAAGCCGGATATTTGATGGCGCAGGCAAGCAGGATGAAACCGGCCAGCGCCAGGCCGAAATCCGCGCCGGCCCGGGTCGCCTGCACCAGGTGCGAGATGCCTATGGCAGTGGCGGCAAAAATTATGCCGGGGCCGAGTTTGGCGCTCAGGGAATTAAGTGACATTTATTTATCGATAAAATCTCTTGCGCCAGCAGCAGTTCCCGCTTGCTCTCCCGGGATGAAAGCGCCCTCATACGGTTAGGATAGCCCGGATTCGGGTATGGATAAACTGTTACGACACAGTCTGATTCTGAGAGTCTTGACACTCTACATCGATAGTGCTATCGTAATACGGTATATCTTTCGATGGAAAATCACCCATGACTACCGTTACCGTCTCACCAAAATACCAAGTCGTAATTCCCAAAGAAATCAGGGAGGCAAGCGGAATTGTCTCGGGACAGAAAGTTCAGCTGATCAGTTACCGAAACCGGATACAACTTATTCCGATAGAGCCGATGGAGAACTTGAGAGGCTTCCTGAAAGGCATTGATACGAATGTAGAACGCGACAAAGATCGGCTATGAATATAGTCGACTCGTCCGGATGGTTGTCCTATTTTGCCAGCGATAAAAATTCACGATCTTTTGCCGACCCGATCGGAAAATTGGAAGAGTTGCTGGTACCCAGTATTACCCTGACTGAAGTTTTTAAGAATATTCTGCGTCAAGGAAACGAGGAGGCAGCCTTGCGAGCCATTGCGCATATGGAACAAGGGAAGGTTGTTCCTCTGAATGAAGAGTTGGCTGTGGATGCCGCTTATTTCGGAGTTGAATACAAACTGCCCCTGGCTGATAGCATTATTTACGCAACGGCGCACAGGTATGAGGCCATGGTGTGGACCCAGGATGCAGATTTCAGGGATTTGAAAAACGTCAGGTATTATCCGAAATAACCGGGGCATTTGTTACGGTTTTTCGTAAACTACTTTCCCATCCAGGATGGTCTTCAACACCTGGGTTGCACCGATCTCCTTGCTGGGTATTTCCAGTATATTCCGGTCGATTACGATCATGTTGGCTGTTTTGCCGGCTTCGATGCTCCCCATGTTGTCCAGGTTGTTACTAACCCTTGCGGGATTGCGGGTATAAAACTCCAGCGCGGTCTCAACCGGCAGGGATTCATCGCCGCGCTGAACGATGCCCTGGATGGGTGGAAACGGGTTAAATGATTCAACAACCGCATAGTCCGAACCAACCGTGATCAGGGCGCCATGACCGTGTAATGAGCGGAACTGGTAACCGTCGCTGCCCAAAATACTGCCCGGGCTCCAGAAATAGGGAGACATTTCCGCAGTTGCATAGAGTTCGGCAAATCGTGGAAGGTCGGTTTCAGAGACGTCCGACGTGTGTCCGATTTCATGCCAAATACCGCTGTCGCCGTTGGCTTTCCTGACAGCTTCGATGGCGTCCAGCCCTACGCGCACCGCGCCGTCCCCGGCGGCATGCATTTTTACCCTGAGCCCGGCCCGGTCCCATTCGGTTATTTTCCGCGCCAGCACGTCACGCGGGATCAACAGGTTGGTCTCGTCCACTTCGCCGTCCGCGCCGATGGGGACGTGGGTAAAGACCGGCGGCACCGGCACCCCATCGAGAAACAGCTTTATCCCGTTCGAGGAGATATGCGGCGTTGCATACTTTGCGCGATCGGCAATCTGCGCTTCCTGGGCCTGCCGGCCAGGACCTCCCTCGGGGTTCCAGCCATGGTGCAGGTGGATATACGGCATTGGCCTTCCGGCGCGGTCCAGTTCGCCCAGCATTTCGAGCATGTCGCGGTCGAAACTGAAGGCGTCCTGCACCGACGTCAACCCGGCGGCCAGCAACTCCAGCGACAGATCTTCAAGGGCGGCCTTTACCAGATCGCGCGGGTAAGGGGGAATGTGTGCCCGGACCAGCCATATTGCGCTTACCTCGGCAAGCACGCCGGTTTGCGGATGTTTCACAATCACACCTCCCTCCGGTGGCTCTGTGTCCCTGTCGATACCGGCAATCTCCAGCGCCCTGGCATTCACCAGGCGCGTGTGCATGGTAACATCCCTGATAAGGACAGGCGTGTCCGGGAACACTTCGTTCAACAGGTCATTGCTCAGCGGCGAGTCGCCCCACATTTCCATATTGTTAATGAGCACCCATGGATAGCCCTCTACACGCCGGGTCTTGCAGTATTCCAGGGTTTCCCTCAATTGTTCCGGCTTGAACGGACCCGGCGTGCAGTCCAGGGCATTGGTCACGCTCAGGTAATGAAAGTGCGCATCATGCAGACCGGGCAGGGCCATGGCGCCGTTGAGATCGTATTTTTCTGTTTCCGCGCCGGCCAACGCCAACATGTCCGCGTTGTTTCCCACTGCCAGAAACCTGCCGTCTTTGACGGCTACCGCTTCCGCCCAGGAACGCCGGTCGTCGAGAGTATATATTTTCCCGCCATAATAGACGGCATCTGCGGGCGCCCTGCTCCCTGGCGCTTCAGGCGCGCCGGTTTCATTCTGGCAGGCGCTCAGCGCCAGATGAAAAACAAAGGTGAGTAATATAGTTTTATCAACGTTCATATCGATTATTCCTGTTGTGAGCGATCGTAGATTACCTTGCCATTGAACAAGGTCCGGTCGACGAGTGTCTCGCCGACCCGGTGCGCCTGGTTTTGTCCCGCCAACTCTTCGAAAAAGGGCACCACTGCAACATTGTCCGCATAAGGCAACATCCAGCTATCCCCCGGACCATTCCTGCGGAAACAGGACTCCAGCCTGAAAACTATTCTCTGTAAAGAAGAATACCATTTATACTGGATTCCGGGTCAAGCCCGGAATGACAGCGGAGGCGCCCGGCGACTTTGAGATTGCCCTGGGTTGATAGCATTGATTTTATTGTGGTCTTCTTCCAGCATGTGGATTATAATAGCTAGGGCAATCCATATAATGATGTTTGCTTATGAAAACAGTACAGATGACACTGGATGAAGAACTGTTGCACTCGGTTGATCAACTGGCCAGGGAGTTGAAGACGACCCGTTCGGCTTTTGCGCGTTTTGCCTTGCAGAAGGCCATTGACTATTACCAGGTTCTGCGACAGGAAGAGAAACACCGAAAAGGCTACGAGGCTTATCCCGTAGCTGATGAAGAGTTCGACGTCTGGGAAGAAGAACAGGAGTGGGGGGATAATTGAACAGGGGTGAAATCAGGTGGTACAAATTCAGGGCGCCGGACAAAAAGCGTCCGGTTCTCATATTGACCCGTTCTGCGGTGTTGGAGTACCTGGGTGAAGTGACAGTTGCCCCCGTAACCTCCACAATCAGGGACATTCCCAGTGAGGTTGTACTGACAGAAAACGACGGTATGCCGCATGAATGCGCGATTAACTTTGATCACATTCAGACAGTGTCCAGGGGCAAACTCGGCGCTCATATCACATCACTCTCACAAAACAGGCTTGTGGAGGTAAAAAAGGCCATCCTGTTCGCCCTGGGGTTGTGATGATTCCGGCGATTTTCCTTGTATTGTTCTCCACCGCCGCCTGGGCCGCTGAGGAGGTAACCGTTGAACGCGTCTCCTCGGAGGTGGTCGACGGCGCCTGCTACGTGGATGCGCGCATCAACTTCAACCTGCATGACGACCTGCTGGAAGCGCTCGACCATGGCGTGGAACTGGACGCGCGCATCATCATCAGGGTCAGGGAAAAGCGCAAGTGGCTTTGGGACCGGCTCTACAAGGAGGATGTCATCAAGTTCAAACTCGACCATCTGCTGCTGTCAAACGTCTATATAGTTACCGATGTCCGCAATTCCCGGCAGCGCCAGTTCGATACCCTGGGAAATGCGCTAAAATACATGGGAACGCTGGATCGATACCTGTTATTCGACAACAAGAATATCGACACAAGAACAAACCTGGTTGGTTCGCTGAAAACCGTGTTGAACGTGAAAAACCTCCCTGAGCCGTTGAAACCTGTTGCCTCCCTGTTCAACAAGTGGCAATCGGACGGCAAATGGCACAAGTGGACAATCATAGAATGAAATCCGGGCTACCCGGGCTGGGCGGCGGACGATTGATACTGCTGACGGGTGTGCTGCTGTTCGCCTGCATGCTGACTTCATTGGTGATCCTGAGCAAGGCCCTGCAGAACCCGGCGCAGTTCGATGAATTCTATACCGGCCTGCTGATTTTCAACACCCTGGGACTGCTGGCCCTGGTCATACTGATCGGCCTCAATATCCGCAGCCTGATCAACCAGGCCAGGGAACGCATCGCCGGTGCCCGGCTGACGGTGCGCATGGTTACCATGTTCGCGATCCTGTCGGTCACGCCGGTACTCATCCTCTACTACTTCTCCCTGGATTTCCTGTACCGGGGCATCGACAGCTGGTTCGACCTGCGCGTGGAACAGGCGCTGGATGACTCGCTGGAGTTGAGCCGGCTCGGCCTGGAGGAGCGTATGAAGGAACTCCTCAGGCAGTCTGAGGAAATGGCTGAAGAGATAGCGCGGACCCCTGACGCGTCGATCCCCCTTGAAGTCGACCGCCTGCGCACACGGAGCGGCGCCGATGAACTGACCGTGATTACGAGACAGGGGATTATTATCGGTTCCAGTTCGGCAAACCCGGACAACCTGGTACCGGAATCACCCGACGACAGCGTACTGTTCCAGGTTTTGCAGGGCAACAGTTATATCGGTATGGACACCATCAGAAACGCCGGGTTGTCCTTCCGGGTCGTGGTAAACCTGCCCAGTTACGCTTTCGGCGTTGGTCCGCGCATACTTCATGCCTTGTACCCCGTAACCGAACGGGTAAACGAACTGGCGCAAAGCGTCCAGTCTGCGTTTACCCAGTACGAGGAACTGTCTTACCTGAGGGAACAGCTCAAGCTGAGTTTTGTCCTGATCCTGACCATGGTCTTCCTGTTCAGCATGTTTTCCGCGGTCTGGGCCGCATTTTACTCCGCCAGGAAGCTGGTCGCGCCGATACGCGACCTGGCGGAAGGAACCAAATCCGTAGCTGAAGGCGATTACCATACCAGGCTGCGGGTACCGGGAAATGATGAACTGGGCTTCCTGGTCGCTTCGTTCAACGACATGACCAGCAAGATTGCCAGCGCCAGGGATGCGGCCAAACTCAGCCAGGACGAGGCGGAGACCCAGCAGAAATACCTGGAGGCCGTTCTGGAACGGCTGTCGTCAGGTGTGCTGGTGCTGGATTCGGATAACTCCCTGCGCACCGTCAACATCAGCGGCGGCAGGATCCTCGGCCTCGACATCAGCGAGATAACCGGCCATCCCTTCGGCAGGATCTGTGAACGCTACAAGCACCTGGAACAACTCCACAGCACGATACGGTCCCACGTAGACGGGGGCGACCAGGTCTGGGACCAACAGGTAATCCTGTTCGGCGCAAGCGGGCGCCAGGTACTCATGTGCAGGGGCACATCCGTTGTCCCGGCCCGGGAGAAAGCCGCGGTCCACATCATAGTCTTCGATGACATTACGGCGCTGTTGCAGGGACAGCGGGACGCGGCCTGGGGCGAAATGGCGCGGCGCCTGGCGCATGAGATCAAAAATCCGCTGACGCCCATTCAACTGGCGGCGGAGAGGCTGCGTCATAAATATCTCAGGTCTTCCCCGCCGGACCGGGCGGATACCCTGGACCGGCTCACCACCACGATTATCAACCAGGTGGAAACCATGAAAGGCATGGTCAATGCTTTTTCCGACTATGCAAGGGCGCCGGCGACTGCGCCGCGCGCAGTGGACCTGAACCACCTGCTGGAAGAAGTCGCGGACCTGTACCGGGACATGGACGCCGGCGTCACGATCAAGCTCAACCTTACCGAAGATCAATCCGTCATCAGCGCAGACCCGGAACGGCTGCGGCAGGTCTTCAATAACGTCATCAAGAACGCGCTCGATGCCCGCAGGGAGGGGAAAGACCTGTTCCTGTCGCTCTCTACCGCTCACATAAGCCAGCCGGCCATGGATTACATGGAAATCCGTATCAGGGATACCGGCAGCGGCGTAAACGAGGATATAATGGCAACCGTATTTGAACCTTATGTAACCACCAAACAGAAAGGCACAGGCCTGGGGTTGGCAATCGTGAAGAAAATTGTAGAAGAACATGGAGGGCTGGTAATGATCAGGAACAACGTGGACGGGCCGGGCGCCTGTGTCATCATCAGGCTGCCGGTCACCAGGAGTGGCATTACGCAGGCGCGGGCTGCGTCCGGGGGCGGAGGCGCATTGACATGAGCCCCGGCGAAAAAATACTTGTAGTAGATGATGAAGCAGAGATCAGGAACCTGATCAGGGAAATCCTCGAAGACGAGGGGTTCGAGGTGGCGACGGCGGAAAACGGCGCCGGCGCCCGGGCGCTGCTGGAACAGTTCCGGCCCAGGCTGGTGCTGCTGGATATCTGGATGCCGGACGTGGACGGCATTACCCTGTTGAAGGAGTGGCGTGAGTCAGGCAAGCTGACCAATCCTGTCATCATGATGTCCGGGCACGGAAACATAGGGACTGCGGTCGAGGCCACACGTCTCGGCGCCTACGATTACCTGGAAAAACCCCTGTCCATGGCCAAGCTGACCCTCACCATAAAAAATGCCCTGGACGCCTCCAGACTGCGCAGGGAAAACCTGAGGCTGCGCCGGCACTCGGAGGAACCACACCGGATTATCGGCAAGAGCAAGTTGATGGTGAAACTGCGCGAACAGTTGAACAAGGTCACCGGCCTGGAAACCCCGATGCTGATTGTCGGAGAACCGGGCACGGACAAGGAAGCGGTTGCCCGCTACCTGCACTCGGCCGGCGCGCGCAAGGACAAGTCCTTTGTTACCGTAAGCGTACCGGCCAGGGACCAGGAATCCGTGCTTAACGAGTTGTACGGCGAAGAGACCGGGGCCGGCACGCAGGGCGGACTCCTGGATGAGGCTGAAGGAGGAACGCTGTTCATCAAGGATATTGCCGATATGGACCTCGCAGACCAGGCGCGCCTGCAGGACGTACTGAAGAGCCGGGCCTATAAAAGAGTTAATGGTACGGCAGCGGTCCCGCTCAATGCCAGGATCATCGCCGCCACCCGCTACAACCTTGCCGACCAGGTAAGAGAGGCAGCTTTCATGGATGAACTTTATTTCCAGTTGAACGTGGTACCGATTACGGTACCGCCGCTCAGGGAACACTATGAAGACGTGCCCGACATCCTGGAGTATTTCGTTACCTGGTTTATCGAGCGGGAGGGATTGCCTTACCGGTCTTTTTCCACTGCGGCGCAGAACAGGCTGCGGCGCTATCCCTGGCCGGGAAATACCCGGGAACTGAAAAACCTTGTGCAAAGAATGCTGATACTGGGAGGCGCTACGACTATCGACCTGGATGAAGTTGAGGCTGCGCTGGGAGATGCGCCGGCAAGAAGAGATTCCGACAGTGTGAAAAACCTGGATCTCCCCCTGCGCCAGGCCCGGGAAAACTTTGAGCGGGACTACCTGGAGTACCAGCTGAAACTGGCCAACGGCAGCGTCAGCAAGATGGCCAGGAACGTCCACATGGAACGCACCCATCTCTACAGGAAGCTGAAGTCACTGGGTATCGATATAAAATCGTGAAGATCATTATTCTCGGGGCAGGTCAGGTCGGCTCGTCCGTAGCCGCCAATCTTTGCAGTGAAGCCAATGATATTACGGTAATCGATCGCAATCCGGCGGTCCTGCGCAACCTCCAGGAGCGGCTGGACCTGAAGACCATCACCGGCGCTGCCTCCCACCCATCCACGCTGGAACAGGCGGGCGCCAGTGACGCAGACATGATCATCGCAGTAACCAACAGCGATGAAACCAACATGGTGGCCTGCCAGGTTGCTTATACCATGTTTCATACGCCGATGAAAATCGCTCGTGTGCGCAACAGTGAATACCTGAACAGCAGAGGGTTTTTTGCCCAGGATGCCATGCCGGTGGACGTCCTGATCAGTCCGGAACAAATCGTTACTGAATCCGTCGCCCGCCTGATCAGCCTTCCGGGCGCGATCCAGGTACTCGATTTTGCCAACGGCCAGGTACAGATGGTTGCAGTAAAAGTCACCGGCCAGAACGTGCTCGCGCTCGAGCCGATAGGCAAACTCGGGAGGCTCCTGCCGCACGTTGAGTTTCGAGTGGTTTCCATCTTCCGCGAAGGGCAGGTCATAATCCCCGATGGCAGGACACAAATACAGGACAAGGATGAAGTGTTCATCATCGGCGCGCCAAAACATATCAAAACCTTGTTGAGATTAACAAAGCAGACGGACAAGTCGATAAAACGCATCACCATCGCCAGCGGCGGTAATATCGGCCGGCGCCTGGCGAAGCTGCTGGAGAACAGGTACCAGGTCAAGGTCATCGAACTGTCCGCGGAAAAAGCGCAGAAAGCCGCGGAAGAACTGAACAACGCCATCGTCCTTAACGGGGACGCCGCAGACGAGGAGTTGCTCATCGAGGAAAACATCGAAGATACCGATATCTTCTGTGCCTTGACCAATGCTGACGAAGCAAACATCATCTCCTGCCTGCTGGCGAAGCGCCTGGGTGCGCGCAGGGTCATGGCCTTGATTAACCGGGCGGCCTACGTGGACCTGGTGCAGAGCGACGTCATCGACATTGCAATCTCGCCGCAACAGGCCACCATCGGCAGCCTGCTGGCGCATACACGCAAAGGCGACGTGGTCGTGGTGCACTCATTGCGGCGCGGCGCCGCGGAGGCAATCGAGGCCATCGCCCACGGGGACCGGACGACCTCCAACGTAGTCGGCAGGTCGATAGAGGAAATCCCCCTGCCGCCGGACACCAGCATCGGCGCCATAGTACGGGACGACAAGGTGAGCATCGCCCATCACGACACGGTCATCGCATCGGAGGACCACGTCATCCTGCTGGTGGGAGACAAGAAACGTGTGTCCGAGGTGGAAAGGCTGTTTCAGGTAAAAATCACTTTTCTGTAATACCCGGCAATCCTCGGATAAATGGGGTCAGAGTAAAATTTCTGGCGAAATTCTTACTCCGACCCCCACATTTCCGGCATTCCAGCCGTGATATTATGAGTTAATGCAACTCCTCGTCATCCAGAAGATCCTCGGGCTGCTGTTGATGCTGTTCAGCATCACCATGCTGCCGCCGCTGAGCATTGCGCTGTGGTATGAAGACAAGACAGTCAAGACATTCATGCTGTGCTTCATGCTTATCCTCAGCCTCGGCGCCTTCCTGTGGTTGCCCGTGCGCAAGGTCAACAAGGAACTGCGGCTGCGTGACGGTTTCATCGTCGTGGTATTGTTCTGGGCGGGACTGGGCCTGATCGGCGCCATGCCGTTTCTGCTGGCGTCCTTCCCCGATATGTCATTTACCGATTCGCTGTTCGAATCCGTTTCCGGCCTGACTACCACCGGCGCCACGGTGATCACCGGTCTCGACCACCTGCCGAAATCCATCCTGTTCTACCGCCAGGAACTGCAATGGCTGGGCGGCATGGGGATCATCGTCCTGGCGGTTGCCATACTGCCCATGCTGGGTATCGGTGGAATGCAGTTATACCGCGCGGAGACGCCGGGGCCGATAAAGGACTCGAAGTTGGCGCCCCGGATCACCGAAACCGCCAAGGCGCTGTGGTACATCTACCTGTCCCTGACGATCGCCTGCGCGTTGATGTACTGGATAGCCGGCATGTCGCCGTTCGACGCAATCAGCCACAGTTTCTCCACGGTCTCCATCGGCGGCTTTTCAACCCACGACCAGAGCATCGGCTACTTCAACAGCGGGCTGATCAATGCCGTGGCCGTTATCTTCATGTTGATTGCCGGCATCAACTTCACCCTGCATTTCATCGGCTGGCGTTCCATGAGCCTGAATACTTACCGGAAGGATTCCGAGGTGAAAGCATTCGTCGGCGTACTGGTCGGGTTGTGCGTGATTACCTGCATCTACCTGGGTGTCAAGCAAACCTATGATGATCCCCTGGACACACTCGGCCACGGTATTTTCCAGTCCGTATCCATCGCCACAACGTCGGGCTTTACCACCACCACCTACCAGGACTGGCCCACGTTCCTGCCGGTCCTGTTGATCTTTGCCAGTTTCATCGGCGCCTGCGCCGGTTCCACGGGCGGCGGGCTGAAAGTCATCCGCGTGGTACTCCTGTACAAGCAGGGCAAGAGGGAGATCAAACGCCTGGTCCATCCCAATGCCATTATCCAGATCAAGCTGGGCGGCAAACCGGTCGATGAATCCGTCATCAATGCGGTGTGGGGCTTCTTTGCAGCCTACGTGGCCGTGTTCGCGCTGCTGCTGATATTGCTCCTGGCCACCGGCCTGGACCAGGTCACGGCATTCTCAGCAGTGGCTGCCTGCCTCAACAACCTGGGGCCGGGCCTGGGCGAGGTCGGCGCTAATTACACCGGGATCAACGACATATCCAAATGGCTGCTGTGCCTGGCCATGCTGCTGGGACGGCTGGAAATCTTCACCTTGCTGGTGCTGCTGACGCCCACCTTCTGGCGCAGGTGACATTATGATTGCAGGGGTCAGAGTAAGAAATTCGAAGAATTTTTACTCTGACCCCATCAATCCGGCAATTCCGGGACAACCAATGAACGAAGCAGACCAACTCAAATGGGACAGGATTTATACAGGTGGCGCTGAGAAAGCCGCTGAACCCTGCCGCGTACTGTCTTCCCACTCCCACCTGCTGCCTGCTGAAGGCGACGCACTGGACCTGGCCTGCGGGCGCGGCGGCAATGCGCTTTACCTTGCCGCACGGGGATTCTCCACGCGGGCCTGGGATGTTTCCGCGGTGGCGGTACAGTCCCTGTCGGACATAGCCGCCCACAACAACCTGCCCCTGATGGCGGAACAACGGGACGTAACGGCGAACCCGCCTGCTTCCGGTTCCTTCGACGTCATCGTTGTCAGCCGTTTCCTGGACAGGGCCCTGGCCCCGGCCATCTGTACGGCGTTGAGAGAACACGGTTTACTGTTCTACCAGACTTTCATCCGGGAGAAAGTAGCCGGCACCGGCCCGAATAACCCGGCATACCGCCTGGAACCCAATGAACTGCTGAGGCTGTTCCAACCGCTGCATATCATTTACTACCGCGAAGAAGGATGCGTGGGCGATACCCATGAGGGTTTCAGGAACGAAGCCATGCTGGTGGCGCAGAAAAGGCAGAATGCCGGGGACGGATTTTAAATCCGTCCCCTGACGGTAAATATTATGGATATAACAACACTCGAGGCAATGCTGGAACGGGGCCAGGACAACGCGCTGTTGCGTTTTACCCTGGGCAACCTCCTGTATCAACAGAACGATTATACAAAAGCCGAACTGCACCTGTCCCGGGCAGTGGAGATGGACCCTGACTACTCCGCCGCCTGGAAAATATACGGCAGGACGCTGGCCGCTGCCGGGAAACATCCGGAGGCAGCCAGGGCCTTCAGGCAGGGCATAGCGGTCGCTGAAAAGCGCGGCGACGTCCAGGCTGCGAAGGAGATGACCGTATTCCTGCGCCGGGTTGAAAAACAATCCACCTGATTCATCTACTCGGCAAACTGTTGGTGGGGCGTTTCCCTCATCATTACTGAATTAATCCTTCTCAAAGCCGTGACTTTGGAACTTCAGCGTATTGCTATTTTCGGTAACGGTGCGAATGACATTATCAGGGACGCCGGTTGGAATCTTCGCTTCGATTTCCAAGGTGACGGTGACTTCAGCGCCGACCAGTCCAGAGAGATGTGAAATCACCTCATCAGCGACCTGGCTGGCATCGCGTCCTACCCTGGCAGCATCCAGCTCCACGGAGCCGTGGAAGCGGCGCGGCAGCGGCTGATCTTTCTCCCCGTCTGCTATGCCGCCCGGTAGTGGCGGGCCATCAATTATAGGAGGCTTGTCTCCACCAACTCCCACTTCATCACCTGACGCCCCGTCATTGGCTTTCCTTTCCTCATCAAGCTGTCTGCGCGCTACCTCCGGCTTCACCAGCAGCCCTGCGCGTAATAGCTCCATTTCCTGGATCTGTCCGGCCTGTAACCCGCGATACCTCTGCTCTACCTCGTCATAACTGTCCGCAAACGCAAAGCCGTCCCGCTCCCAGGTGAGACTTGCAAGACCACTGTTGACAGCCTGCAACAACACGTCCGGGTCACGCAGTCGCGGCAGGTAAAGGTAACTGGCGAAATCTTCAATGAGCTGTTTCACCGGTACATGATCACCGCGCCATAGGGGTGTTTTGTCCAGTTCCATACGCAGGCCGGTCCCGGCAAAACCATCCAGCAGCAACTCATCTTTTTTCAGGCGTTTCCCGGCGCGCACGGCCAGGGCATCAGTGGCGGACAGGCGTAGCGCCTCCCAGCGGATTCCTGTCTGTTGCGCGTTTTCCTGGTTGGGAACCAGCAACCACTGCCAGGTTTCCGGCACCCGTGTATCCACGGTGGCGGAGGCCGAATCCCGCTGGGTTTGCGCCTGCTTCACCTGCTGGGGGTCAAGGTTAAGCTCCTCTCTCTCCGCGACGATGGAATCCCAGGCCAGGTACAGGCGCACCGCTTCGTCAAGTTCCTGCACCCTGGCCTGATCCGCCGCCAGGAACACCAGGGTGTTACGGTAGAGGCGGGGCGCGCTGCCCCTTGATTCCAGGATAGCCCTGGCGGCAGTTTCCGCGGTACTCCCGGCGTCCCTGCTGTAGGGTTGCTCCACCCCCAGCACGACCAACCGCGCCTCCCAATCGTCGGGCACGTCCTGAGCGCTTTGGGGCAGGGGATGCACCCTGCCGAAGTCGCCGGTTTGTCTCAGGTCAGCCCGGAGCCGGTCAGCCAGTTCAGCCGCCACTTTATCCGGGTCGCGGCCAAACTGCTCGGCGCGATCTTCCGCCAGTTTTCGCACTGTGGGTTGCGTCGCGTACCAGTAACGGCTACCGTCCCGGTACAGGTAGGTCGCGGCATTTGCCAGGCGCATCAAGGCGTCACCGAACGGGGCCGACGTTTCTCCCGGCATCACGCAGCCCAGCTTGACCTGCCGATCATCCACCCCCCGATGCGTCGCACCGGCGCCGGGAGCTGATCCCAGGTAAATCGTGCGGGCAACGCGCCGGCAGGCAGACAGCTTGCCCAGGTTCGGCGCCTGACGGTCGATTTGCCGCGGCAGGGAACCGGCGCCGTCCACGTCTTTTTCAATAATCGGCGTCCAGTTATCCGGCAGGTAGCGGGTCAACTCCCGTTGAATATTGCCGTCATCAATGGCGATGCTGCACGGCAGGATCAAGGCGCTCTTGTCGCCCGCCTCCCACAGGTTGTGGATCACCGCGGCCATCAGGCGCAACACACCGCGGGTGCGCTGGAAATGCACCAGGGTGGACCAGTCCTCATACAGGCGGTCGAAAACTTCAGGATGTATCGGGTAGGCGGAGCGGATGCGCTGCTCATAGTCCGCTTCCCGGCATTGGGACGGAAACTCCTGGCCCTGGCGCTGGTATAGCCCGCTAAATTCCCGGGCCACCACGTCCCGATATTTGTAGGACTCGTTGCCGCTCAAGGGCTGGAACAAGCGGCGCCGGACGATCTCGAACCCTTCCTCGGCGCTGGCCGGACGCCAGGCCGATTCAACCCGGCCAATGACGTTTTTCAAGCGCTGCAAGGCTTCCACACCGCGCATACCGCCCACCTCGGCCGTCTCATGGTGGGATGCGGTATCTGACGCCGGCAGGCTGATGACCAGCAGACAGTTGTCAGCGGCCTTGGCCGCCTCCGTCAGCGCCTGGGCAAAACTGAACTGGGTATCGAAGCTGCCGCCCGGCAGGTCGCTTTGCTCGTGCAACTGGCGGGCATAGGCCACCCACTCATCAATCAATATCACACAGGGGCCGTACTGCTTGAACAATACCCGCAACGTATCGCCGGGATTGGTGGCGCGCTCATCATCAGCGTCCAGCAGTTGCCAGGCCGCCTTGCCGCCCAACTGCCAGGCCAGTTCGCCCCAGAGGGTGCGCACCTCCACGCCATCATCCTTCTTGTCCGGTTTGCCCGGAGAAATCCTGGTGCCGACCAGCACCACACGTTTTGCCTGCGGTAATTTGTCGGCGCCGGCGTCCTGCATCAATTCATCCATGCCGAGCAGGTCGGTCGGCTTGACGCCGGAGAACAGGTGATACAAGGCCAGCATGGAATGGGTCTTGCCGCCGCCAAAGTTGGTCTGCAACTGCACCACCGGGTCCCCACCCTGACCGTTCAGACGCAGGATAGCGTTAACCAGCAGTTTTTTCAGGCTGTCAGTCAGGTAGGTGCGGCGGAAAAACTCCAGAGGCTCACGGTATTCGGCGGCGCCCTCGCCTTTGTGTACCTGCGAGAGATCGGCCGCGAACTCCGCCTGCTGGTAGCGGCCGCTGGCAACGTCCTCATGCGGGGTAATCACGTCGCGCCAGGGCTTCAGGTTCCCCGTCGCGCCGGTATCCAATGCCAGACCGGTCTGTTTCCTGCGCTCACCTCGGGTCTGTTCATCAAAGCGCGTGCGCAGCAATTCCAGCCTGATCCGTTCCACCTCGCCGGATTCCGGGGCGGAAACGGCTTTCAACAAACGCTCGGTAGAGTCCAGCGCCCGATAGGCATCGTCACTGGAGAAACTTTCCTGGTGCGCCCACTTGTTGCGAATCCCGCGCAACTCGCCCACCAGTCCCCGCTCTGCCGGCCCCAACGTTTGCCGGAATACCTCGTTCCAGGTTTCCCACATGAGCTTGAGCAATCCGGCGCTGTCCCATTCACTGATGGATTTTTCCGCCAGTAGCGGATCCTCAACATAACCTTGTAGCTTGTGGGCATCCACCTGCCGGGACTGTATGGCGCTCTTGACCTCGCGCTCCACAAACGGCCCCAGCCCCGCTTTCAACAACTCCAGCGCCTTGCCGACCCGCTCGTGGTTGGTAATCGCCATTATGTAGCCCTGCCCTCACACATTACGGGGCATTATATCACCCTCACTGAATCTGCCGGTGGCAGCGTACAAAAGGAAGAGAAAACAGCTGCTGTTGTTTCCCGGCCATTCGCACTTTATGCTCTCAGGTGAGTTGTAGTAAAAGCTTAATCTTCGTACGAATCCTGTTCACTACTTCATTATTTGCCTTGCCCTTTCTCTGAGCATTGCGGACCCTCCAATCGAGACTCTTGACCTGGTCGGCAAGGGCAACACCTTGTATTGAGCCGTCCTGGAATTCGACTTCAAAGGGGAACCCTTTGATTCGGCTGGTAAGCGGAACACAAATCAAAAGTCCGGTCTTGCCGTTATAGCGCTTCGGCGACAATACCAGGGCCAGCCGATGACCCGCTTGCTCATGGCCTGCTGAAGGATCAAAATCCAACCAGATAATATCGCCCGTATCGGGAACATAAGATGATGGCATTAAAATGATTCTTTGCCAGCGGGTGGGCCAAAACTGACTTCATCATGAACATTTTCCGGAGTGATCTGTGTCAGTAATGTGTCGAGATCATCATCATCCAAAGCAGGGTCGATTACAATTCTACGTCCTTGCACGTGAACATTGACACGCTGCTCTATTCCAACCTGCGCCGCGTTCAATACTTTGGCAGGGAGCCGTATCGCTGCGCTATTGCCCCATTTTTTTACAGTAAGCAGCATATCAGTCACTCCTGATAATGTATAAACATAAGTAGATACACCATATTAACACAATCCGGACGTAATTCAACTCTGTGAAACTTTGTGAAACAGACTGAAACGGACGATTATTGCTACTTCGGACCCAGAACCCTCGAACGCTTGGCGTCGTAGGACTTGATGTACTCTCCAAACGGATGCCACTCGTCATTGGCAGACTTACTCAAATCCCACCCACAAAGCAGAAGCTCGGAAGCGCTGTAGATGAACTCCAGGGTTTCTGTAAGGAAGAACACGACTTCAACGTCTGTGTACTTGACGTTGTCTGTATCTTTGTCGCGAGGCCCGTGCGTGTAGTAATTGCGGCACTTTACGGCCAACCGGATCAAGTCCTTCAGATTCTGCAGCACGTCTACGCCGTAATGCTTCAGAACAAATTCCGCTCGGTGTTCCACGATGTGGCGAAGTCGTCTACTGTGACGAATGAGCCCCAGTGCGCTCAAGACATCGTCCCTTTGCATCCCAAGAGGCATGCAGCATTTGATTTTCCTATCGGCATCTGTGAGAACATCCAGAACATTTTCTGGTAACGGCTCGGTCTCGGGTTTGTCTTCATCGGGCAAGAGATCGAACGTGTTGGCTGCCGATACGATACCGTCTTCAATGAAGCGATCCGATATTCCCCGTATGCACCCGAAGAACCGCGCGTTGGCGCTCTTTCTCCTCGCATTGCCGTTTCGTTTGAGCCAATTAGCCATCACCTCCATGAAGTGGTCGGGATGCCGTGACGCGTCGATCAACGTCCCACACTGTCTCGCGACTTCGGGCACTTCCTTCCATTCATTCGGGCCAAACACTTCGAGGCAACCAGCCACGTCTGACCATAACCCATTTTCGTCCAGCCGAGAGGTTGAGACCAGCACATCCTTCCAACCTGGTGCGTATCCCATCATCCACGCGAAGAACTGGTGGACCTCCCGCATCTTCCCCCAAGCGCTTTCAAGCGTGGTCGGATTATCGTCGAAGTCGATCGTAATGCGCGGCGTGCTCTCCATACTGAGCCCAGAGAAGTCAATCTGCATCGACCGCCCAACATGCACGGTCCCCAGGACGGTCTCGAATCTCGGCAGGACATTCCAATCCCCTGTGAAATAGGACACCATCGCATTGTCCTTCACAAAATTGCCCCTTTTATATTCGGGCATCTTCCGTTTGATGGTGTCCAGAATTTCTTGATCTGGGTTACGCAAAAGTCCAAACCTGTCGAACTTGTCGTGCATGAATACGCTCGACTCCGCGCCCTCCAGCGTGAATTGGATGCCCCGTATACACTTCTCGTTGATAGCAATGTGTCGCCTCCCGAAGAGCGCGTATCGGAAGGAGACGTCGCCGTGGTGTATCGCGAAGTCCTCCCAGCTGGTCGTGTCCAACACCCCGCCCCGGACGCAGTCGAGAACTGAAATCTTTCCGGCTTCCGAGACGCCGCGAAGAGAATCGCCGTGGGCAATATGGAAAAACTTGTCGTCAGCGATGCTGATAACGTTGCTGTCTAACAGGTCACCTCTCTTCAGCTTGATCTGCCCGGCGACCCAGCGTCCTTCTTTGGCATCGAACAGCACTCCGATTGGGCGTTCGTACTTGTCTCCACGATTGAACAAAAACATACTTTTTGATATGAGCAGGTAGTGATTTATTCCAAGGTCAAAGTGTAATTACTGTCCCACGCAACCAAAAGGGAAGCAGATGATGGTCTGATGACATTTAACAAACAGCTAAGTCGATATACGGGGGATGATAAGCCGGACAAATGACATTACGTTCCGCCGTCTGACTGCCACCGTAACTTCAGGTCGCGCCGAGATTGGGCACAATCCCGTAAATACAAATTAATGAGACCCTGATAGGGAATTCCTTTTTCATCCGCCATATTTTTAAAATAGGCGATGGTATCTTCATCTATGCGAATCGTGATTTGTTTTTTGAGCCTCTGCGCGTACGGATTGGGCTTTGAATTTGAGAAGTCATAGTGTTTACGCATGGGGGAAATCCTCGTAGATACGTCGTTCTTGCCTGTCTGCTTTTCGTGCTGAAATAATCCGAATAGCCTCATCAGTTCTAATGCAGTGGCAAACTACCAATAACCTTGTATAGATGCTCATACCCAGCAGAATAAATCTGTCCTCTTGTTGCGAATGATCCGGATCGGCTATCAGACGAGCAAACTGGTCCGTGAACACCGTTTTTGCCTCTTCAAACGAAATTCCATGTTTCGATTGATTGAAAACGTCTTTATCGATATCCCATTCAAAGATTAAACTCTGCACGACTTTACCATAATTATATTGTAATTATAAACAAATTCTTTGACAATACCAGCCTATTGAGTGACTGGAAACTGCTACGGTTCAAAGCTAAAACATCTCGGACTGACCAGGCGCTGTGAGGGTGCGAGACAGGTGTTGAATTTCTGAGGAGAAGTGGGGTCAGGACAGACAGCGAAGCAGTGTATAATGTCAATCAAGATGAACAAAGAAACAGTCTTTGAGAATTTGGAAGCCGTTTACATGGAAGACACCGTCATGGTGTACAGCCTGTAAAAAGCCATCCGGAAAAATGCTTCCTTCAATTCCCCGAATTTCAACACGTAGCGTTGGTGAGTTTAACCCGAAGGACTGGATTAATGAAGGCGATGGACTTATGGCTTCATCCGGAAAGATCAGAGAAATTTGGGATGACCATCGTCAGGTTTTCTCTGCCCTCGGGAAAGGGCAGAAAACTAAAGATGACTGGGACCTTCTCACGGGGCTTCCCCGAGCGTCAATGCTGCTGCTGGGATATTCTGTGGAGATGTACTTGAAGGGTGGATTAGCCA
This sequence comes from Gammaproteobacteria bacterium, assembly GCA_028819495.1. GTDB lineage: Bacteria > Pseudomonadota > Gammaproteobacteria > Eutrophobiales > Eutrophobiaceae > JAAXHV01. The sequence goes on from JAPPLI010000100.1 coordinate 81,967, forward strand.
AGGCTTATCGTGGTTGCCCAGAAGAAGTGTTTCAAAGGGACGTTAGATGTTTTAGTCACAAACTCATCCGTTTGGCGAAAGAAATTGTGTTTCCTCTTGAGAATGAGGACGAAAGTAATCTTAAACAATTACAAGATATGATACTGGTTGACGCACGATATCCCGTGTTTGTGCCAGAGGGCGCGACGTATTCTGATACGACAAATCAACGAACATCGAAAATCTGGAGTCAAAGTAACTTCAATTCACTTACTGAATTGGCCAGCCGTATCAGAGCGCATTCAGCGAGCATAAATTCGAACTCGAATGACCCTGCGTCCTTTCGTTCTTTCAATGTAGATGAAGATGGATATGTGGCTTTCAGAATTGGCGGTAATTTGCCACCTCGGATAACGTATCGGCTTAGTTCCGAACAAAAACGAAGTAGTCAAACATCCAAAGACGACGTTAAAGCACTCATCGAGGAAAATTCCTCTTGTTCATCATCGTGTAAGATTATTATGCACTATTGGAAACATGCTTGGATATATGAAGACGGCGAGGAGAAGACTCGGTGTCGCGCTCGGCCAAATTCGAGTGACAGATAACTTGGCGGCATGCGACATATCATCGCCATATCAGGTTCCTCTGTTATGGGCAGGATGATTATCTTGGCCTCGCAGCCAACGCAAAGCATAAGGCAAATTGGCACTTTGAAATGGGCGATTTTTCTGATCTCTTTGGCGTTAGTTCCCCTGATAACCGCGCAAGGTCAAGGCGCGGAATACCGGATTGGTCTTCGAAAACCAGGCGGGATTCGAATTTGACCTGACATCGATGGATCTGCAATTGCTCAAGTCTCTTTCATTCAAAACATATCGGACTGGCCGGGCGCTGGGAGGGTGCGGGACAGGCGTTCGATTTCGGGCCAGCTTTGTACCAAAGAGTTGTACCACAGGGCTTCGGAGGGGCGTTGTTTGCGTTCGCAGACGGTGTACAGGCGGTAGCACAGTTCCCGTGCGATTTCCGCCCTGGCGCCGAGGCGCTTGACGAGGGCGGCGGTGGCGCTCTCGCCGCCGGTTTCCAGGACCCGGATCAGGTGGTGCGCCACTTCCCAGGCCGGGAGGCGGGGGTCGGTTTCCGGGTTCCAGTCGTCGGGCAGTTCCAGGGGTTTCAGCAACCGTACCTTGCCGCCTTTGGAGGCCAGGATTCCCGCCTCCACCAGGCCGGCGATGCTGGTGTTCTTCGCCTTGGACAGGGTTTCCGCGACGCCGTAGGCACCGTCGTTGAAGCCCTGCTGCTCGAACCAGGCCAGCGCCCAGCGGCTGTCGGCGTCGAAATCCCCTTCCTGCTCGGCCAGGGCCTCATCCAGGGTCTGGTTGATCAAAGTAAGTGCGTCACGCACGGACACGGGCTGGCCCTGGGCATCCAGCACCTTGCCATAACGGGAATACACCGCCATCCCCGGCCCGATGGCAGCCTGGGCCAGATCCACCGGCGCGATGTTGCCGGATTGCAGGTGGGACAGGGCGGCGGGGAGTTCACCCTTGAGGGCGGCGACGAATTCACGGCGGGAGGCGATTGGCGCGCGTTCGGAACGGCGGCGGCAGACGAGGACGATGCTGGAGGCGAGAGCGTTGGTGCCTAAGCCTACGCTCCGATATGTTTGCTCGCTACGCATCGGCCAAGTTCCAGTAATGGAAAGTCCTGACATTATCACAGCATCAAGGAAGGTTTCCCAACCGGTACTGGTTGTGCCTGTGTCCCCTTTGGTCTCAGACTGTTTGAAAGCATAGTAGATGGTAACAGGAAATTCGGTATGCGCTTGTGTCGACAAGTGTTGCATTGCCTGTGTCATACCGTCCAGAAAGAATTTTTCGGCCTTGTCCTTACTGCCATGACGGTATGGAGTAGCAACCAGTTCATCAGCTTTTGGAACTGCGAGCGTAGAGAACAAATCAGGAAAAATTGAACGTACTGAACGTCGCAACCAAACATAGAAGAAATCCGATAGATCAGCATAGCCGATATTGTCGTAATAAGGGGGATCCGTAGAAACGACCTTTTCCTTGGATGTTGTATTGGTCATTGCATCACTCTGACATGCGAACCCAGTCCCATTCTGAGCAAGTTTTAACAAACACTTGGATATAAACGTCACTGCCGGCATGTACCCGCCAACAACCTTGTTTAAAACGGCAGCCTCAGGAAAGTCCCATGTCATTGCGATAGCTTGTTTCCCGAAAAGATTCATCACTTTCTGATTGCCCGAGACCCAGCGTGTGCACGAGTTGGAAAAATCACAACACCGATCTAATGCAAATGATAAGTATACTCCCACCGCCTCCGCATACGCCGTTGCTCCCGTGCCGCCATCCCGCAAGGTTCGTTTATCACTTGGGAGGGTGGGTATTCCCCCGTCCAGATAATCGGTTTTGGCCTTGTCGATGGCTGTAGCTATCAGGTCGGAGAAGGTGGTCAGGGCGAGTAGTTGGCGGGGGGTGAAGAGGTCGATCCACTTGGTCATGCCATATTCCTGTACTCGAAAGCCAAGCGCTCGTTTGGGTAATTCTGTTTGAGGAAGGCCCCTTGGCCTGGCACTGAATGCGATTTTTTCCTGATCTTCAGATGGGGCAAGATACACTCTCCCTCGATCTCCTTCAGCCACAATGGCCATTAAGCGTGCGCCCATGCGTCCATTCTTTGCTTCCTCGCGCAAATACTCGAAGGGCATCGGTGTACCGGAAACAAGGCAGAGAAAACTGGTGCCACTGCCACCCACTTTGGTGCCACGTTTTGTGGCCTCTATGTTATTCGGTGCACCCACCTTCACGGTAAAACGATACTCGCGCCCTTCTATAACCGGTTCCACATAAGCTTCCTTGCCCTTCTTTGTTGACAGCATGAAGGTCGAGGCCAGCGGCACTGCCACGTCGGCGAAGGCCGGGTTGGGGCTGTTTACCGTGCGCGCCCAGAGCCAGGCGACGACGGTCAGTTGGCGGCCCTGGTAGGGTTTGAGGTCGGGGCGTTGTGCGACCATTTCCGGGGTGATTTCAACCTTGGGGTAGAGGTGGCCGATGCGGCGTTCGGCCTCGTCGCGCATCCATTGGCCGTAGTAGCGCACGTCTTCGGCCAGTCCTTGCGCGCCTTTCCATTCCCGTTGGACCAGGCTCTTTTCCCGTCTAGACTCGGGGTTGACCGGTGGCCTCCCGGCGAACTTGGGTGGGATTTCTATCATGGCCTTGTTGATGAGCACAGCCACCGGGTTGAGATCACTGGCGTAGGCTTCAAGGCCCAGGCGTTGGGCTTCCAGCGGCAGGGCGCCGCCACCGGCAAACGGGTCGTGGAAAGCCGGCAAGCGCTCCGGGTCGAACAGTTCGGCAGCGCGGGGATGCTCGGCATTATCCCCGCAAGTAAGGCGCCAGTGCTTGCGGAGTTCCCGGCGCGCCTCTTCCAGCACTTTCTCGTTGGTGGTGTTCTCCCATTTCACCAGTTCCTCCAGCAGGCGAAACAAGCGCCGGCGCTCCTTATCCTGCTCCGCCTCGGTGGGAAACAACTCGGGCCGGGAGGACGGATCATCCACCATCTGCGCAAAAATTACCGCCCGCGCCGCCGCCAACGGCCGCCGCGCCCACCACAAGTGCAACCCTCGAGGGTGAGGGCCAATACCGGGCATTTTTTCGTGTGCGGATACTCGATTTATTGCATCCAACGGCAATGCTACTTCAATGAGTTTTTTCCTAAGCATATCCGGCGGCTCAATCAAGACAGGAGCGGAGTTTGCAGTGGTATTCTCAAAGTTTGAGGCCCTGCACCAATGCTGAACCGCACTTGAGCAAACGGATATCTTCCAAGGTTCCATGAAATTTCACCTTGCTGTCATCCTCCTTCAGCTTGCTTCTCTGAGCCTTATTCATCCCACCGCCGTAGACGAGAACAGGACGAAAATTGACAACCATACGCCTGGAGACAAGCCGTTCGGCAGCGCGTGCGCCGGCCTGGAGTTGTTGCACGATTGTAGTTGCTTTGACTGCACCGCGCTTTAGTTCGAGCGGCACAACCCACCCGGAAACGTCAGCGTCATCGGCGACAAACAGGTAGTCACACCGGATATCTTCCTGACTTAGAGGCGAACCGGGTTTATCAAAATCAATGGTCAAGTGGGGTTTTGGGGCGTCTTTCAACAAAACGATACAGCCTTGTTTCTGTAGTCTGCCGCTTGTGACGCAGTTTTTATCGACCTGTTTTCGGACCGTTTCAACGAGCCCGATCATGCGTTGTTGCCAACCATGCTTGAAATGTCGGCCCAATCGTTGTGTAACGTGAGCGCGACTTCATCGAACCTGGTTGGATACAACCCGGAAGTATCAAGGGAGATTTCTTTCACGACCGACCCTTGCGGGCGGCGTTGCGGCTCAAACAACCAGACACCCACCTGTTCCGCTTTCAAGGCAAATTCCTGTCTGGGAATTTCCTTACGGTTGGATGCAGGTATTTCCGAGCGACGTACAATGTTTGCGAGTTCTTCCAGGATCCATTCACTGTGTGTCGTAACAATAAGCTTGACGCCGGCACGCACCAGCAATGCGAGTTGACGGGTAAATTCCGCCTGCATGGCCGGATGCAGGTGCGCTTCCGGTTCTTCAATGACCAGCACGTCGCCTGGTTGCACCATATAGCGCAGGTACAGTACAACCGGGGCCAATTCAGCAACCATTGAGGAAACCCGCAGCAGCGGCAGGTCTGTTTTCCACCTGCGCGGGCGGTAAGTGAAAACCGGGTAACCGGTCTCTGCTTCCTGCAAGCGCACGGTGCCCTTGAGGATGGCATTTTCAATACTCGTTGCGCTTTTTTTAAGGCTGCCGGGGTGATGACCCGTTCCGATGTTACTCATTTCAATCAGTTGGCCAAGAAAGTCCGCAAGCACGCCGGATAACACCGGGCTTTTACGTCTGTCAGTGGATGTCCACCGTCCCGCTGTTGCAGAATTCTGTACCAGCGTACTGACCACAACCTGGTGGCTGTGCATGATCCCGGTTCGGTCGGCAGGCAGGTAGTAGGCAATACGATTTACCGGACGAAACCAGGATTGGAACAACAGGGCAGTCAAATATTCCAGTACCCTCTTGATTTGCCCGTCACTGACGTCTCTTTCGTTGACCAGGCGCTCTACTGACTCAACGACCCAGCGCGGCAACCCGAGGTCGTGATCCAGCGCCAGTGAGACCGGGCTGGCAACCTCCATTCTCCCTTTAATTTTCGAGCGACCTTCTCTTAAGTATAAGTGGAAACGAGCGCCCGTGTCCATCGATGCCTGTTTCGGACAGGTCACATTAATTGCTGCCTCTCCACCTTTGCCGGTAGCGTTCCCCTGTCGAATCAACACGTCAACTGCACTGGCGCCGAAACATCGACGTAATTCGGATTCAAAGAGATGATTGAAGAGTGACGCGCTCTTCAGTACAGGATCAAGATGGGAAGCCAGTTCCGGCGGCAATGGATGCGGGGGTTCTTCTCTAACCGCATTTGTTGAAGCGCCACCGTGGAGGTCTTTCCCGCTTGTATCGAGCGTTTCTGATATATCTGTAACCCAGTCTCTTAAACCCTGCCATGCTGCTGTATCACGCCTGAACTTCTCAATATACGGATAGTCCATAGACCAGTGGCGGAAGCGCTGGGGAGACAGTCCCGAAGGCTCAACGGTGATGCTGCCGAAGCACTGGTGCAAGGCATAGATGAGGGTCGCAAGATAGGACTTGCCGGTGTTGCTCGGGCCGACGAATACTGTCAACGGGCGCAGTTCGACCTCTGCTTCCGTAATAGGCCCAAAATTTGACACGCTGAGTTTATATGAATCTTGCATCGGGTGGATCCGGTTTGTGCCCAAAGTGTGTTTGTACTCGTTTATTGGCTTTGCTCTTGCTTATGATACAAGGTTTTTGAGCTTTACTCATTCAACCCGGCGCCTCCGCCCTGGCAAGCAGTTCCTTGAAGTCATAGTTGACGCTGGTGGCACCGGCGTCCGGTTCCTTGTTGAAAGGTCTGCGCAGGTAGTGAACATTGTGCCGGTCGTCATCCAGGAATTCGACGATAGCGAGGATGTAGTCGTCGGGTTTGTTCAGTGAATACAGTATCTCGTTGCGCGTCACGGTGATGTTTGGCGCGCCGGCAACCCTGCCTTTGACTTCGATGAAGCGCAGGCGGCCGCTGTCGGGGATGGCGCTTTCAATGTCGTAGCCCAGTTTTTCGGTTTCGCGGTCCACCGGGATGAAGCCCAATGCCCGTTCTGTTTCCATGACGACAGCACGAGCACGGGCCGCGGCGGCCTGGGTGTCTTTGGTGTGGGCATCTGATATTTTTGTCCGGCCTGTGATCTCGTCGATGAGTCCCTGGGGAACCACCAACGCGCCGCCCAGCGCCACCGGGGGCAGTGGGGAGATTTGCGCTTCCAACCTTAATTGCTCCATACGCTTGTCCAGCCTGGCTTGCAGCATATCGGCACGTTTGCGCGCCTCGCCGGAGTTCAGGCGGGCGCCGCGTTTGCCGGCTTGTTCCTGCAACTTGAGGTCTTCGGCGCGGCGGTCCCAGTAGGCGATTTCCCGGGTCAGCCGCTCCTTCACGGCGGCTTCCGTTTTTGTTACCAGCGCCAGCTTGGTCTCCCGTACTTCCTTCAGGTGTTCGGGCACGACGTGTTCGATGGTGTAGCGCAGGAGGGTGTCTTCTAAAGAGCCATCGATCCAGCGGCATTCGTCACGCGCCAGGATTTTCCCGTATTCGGGACCTGTATCGTCCAATGGCCGGTAATCCAGGTAGGGTGCGTTGTGCAGGTGGTCGATGTTGCCTTGTTCATCCGTTTCCACGTACAGAATCCGTTTGGAGATGACTCGGCGTTCGCCGGAACGGGTCTGGCTGGCGTCCTGTATGGCGTGTTCGAGATAAAACAGCACGCGCGGCGTTGTCCCCGCGTCTCGCTCATCCACCAGGATGGCGCCGCGCCGCAGCAGCCCCCGATCACGTTCAAGCACCAGGTCGGTCAACGCGTCCAGCAAGGGATGGCCCGGGCACACCAGGGTCGCCGTGGGGCGGCCCGGCAGCGCTAGGGATTTATCGAAGGTAATGCGTTCATAACGGGACTGTATCCGTAAACCCGCGCCTTTCAACCTGTCCCGGTTCTTGAGGACAGCCGGCACGTGGGTGATTTCATAACGCCGTGTCTCGCGCTGTCTCAGCGTCCCGCCCACTGCCTGGAACGCTTCGCGCAGGAACAACTCGATGAAATACGGTTGCAGCCGCCGCAGTTGCGCGCGCTCCATTCGTTCCCGCACACGCTGCACCCGGCTGGTATCCATGATGTCCTGCGCCAGCGCGTGGTCTTCCAGCAGGTCCCGTATTTTGTCCCGGTCCAGGGCGTCATCCAGCGCGGTATTGAGGCGGGCGCGTACTTCCGGTTGTTCTCCGTACCGGATCGCTTCCACCATGAGCTCGCGCAACGGCCGACCATCAAAATGGAGTTTTCCCAGTACGTCGAACACCTGTCCGCCCAGGGCATTGCGCGCTTGTTCCAGTTTTTCCAGCAGGGTGCGGTACACATCACCCTCTCGGGTATCATCAGCGATCAGGTTCCACAGGTGGCAGACCTCGGTCTGGCCGATACGGTGCACGCGTCCGAAGCGTTGTTCAATCCGGTTCGGGTTCCAGGGCAGGTCGTAATTCACCATCAGGTGGGCGCGTTGCAGGTTGATGCCTTCGCTGGCCGCGTCCGTGGCTATCAGCACTTGTACCTGGGGGTCGTTGCGAAAGGCGTCCTGGGCATGGTTGCGGTCTTCGCGTTTCATGCCGCCGTGGATCAGGACTACTGCCTGCGGCCTTCCCTGAAACGTGGTGATGCGTTGCTGCAAGTACGTCAAGGTGTCCCGGTGTTCGGTGAAGATCACCAGCTTCTGGCGCGGTGAGGGTTGGGGTTCGGGGATCTTACCGGCGCCGTAAGGTAACTCCGGTTCACCGATGCGATTCCTGATACCGGCGGATGTGAATATCTTCTCCAACAGGCCGCTCAACTGATTCCACTTGGTATCGACACCGCTGCTGCTCACCCGGGCGGCCAGCGCTTCCAGTTGCTTGAGCGCCTCGATCTCCGCTTTCAGCTCGGCTATGGAGCTTGCCGCGGTGGCCTGGTCCAGTAATCGTTCTTCGGTATCTTCAATTTCGTCCCCCGGCGCATCCTCCAGGTCTTCCAGGTCATCCTTGCCCAGTTGTACTGCCGGTAACATGTAATCGTCGGCGCTGTGTCCCTTGCGTTGCAACGATTCAAGTTCAAGCGGGCGGCCTTCAAGACGTTCCCGGCGCCGGCGCAGGGATTGATAAATGGCCTCCGGCGAGGAGGCAAGCCGGCGTTGCAGGATGGTCAGGGCAAAACCGACCGTACCGGCACGGGTGCCGTTGCTCAGGGCCTCGGCGCGGTTGAACTCTTCCTTGACGTAATTGGTGACTGCTTCGTACAGGCTGGACTCGGCATCGGATAACCGGTAGGACACCGTGTAGGCGATGCGTTCCGGGAACAGCGGCGTGCCGTCGAAGCGCAGCAATTTCTCCTTGATCATGCGCCGCATGAGATCGGATGCGTCGGTAGCGTCGCCCTCGGTACGCAAGCGCCCCTCGAAGCGGTCGCTGTCCAGCAAGGACATAAACAGCCGAAAGTCCTCCTCCTTGCCGTTGTGCGGCGTTGCCGTCATCAACAGGAAGTGACGGGTGATGCCGGATAATAACTGTCCCAGGTGGTAGCGTTTCGTGTACTTGACCTCGTTGCCAAAGTAGCGGGCCGACATCTTGTGCGCCTCATCACAGACCACCAGGTCCCAGCCGCAATCCGGCGCTTGCAGCTTGGCTTGCACGTCCTCATCGCGGGACAGTTTATCCAGACGGGCAATGGCGAGGTCGGTCTCCTTGAACCAGTTGCCGCTGCGCGCGCTTTCCAGCTTGTCGTTGGTGAGAATCTCGAACGACAGTTGGAAGCGGTTATACAGTTCATCCTGCCACTGCTCAGCCAGGCTACCGGGACAGACGACCAGGCAGCGTTCCAGGTCGCCGCGCGCCATCAGCTCCCTGATGAGCAGTCCCGCCATGATGGTTTTGCCGGCGCCCGGATCATCGGCCAACAGGAAGCGCAGAGGTTGGCGTGGCAACATAGCCTCATACACCGCGGTAATCTGGTGCGGCAGCGGGTCCACCACGGAACTGTGCACCGCCAGCAGAGGGTCGAACAGGTGGGCCAGGCGGATGCGCATGGCCTCGGACACCAAGCGGAACCGGGCGCCGTCTCCGTCGAAACTCCAGGGCCACCCGACCTTGACGATTTCCAACCGGTCCTGGTCCTGGCGGTACAGGATCTCGTTGCCGACCTTTCCCCCAGACGTCTTATAGGTCAGCTCCAGCGCATCGGAACCGAACCAGCGCACGTTCACCACAGTCACTCTCTCGTTGGCAAGAATGCCGGTGATGGTTGTGTCAGGCTGGAGGTCTTCGAGTTTCACCTGCCTATACCCTGTTCACGTCAGTTACGGGCAAATCACGTCTGCAACGTCCCCACCAGTTCCGTGACGTTGTCCAGGCCATGCTTATCTAGGTGTTGCACGATGCCGGCGTTGATCTTCTTGCATACCAGCGGGTCGTAGAACAGGGCAGTGCCTATGCCTATGGCGCTGGCGCCGGCAAGGAAGAATTCCAGGGCATCGTTTGCCGTCGTGATTCCGCCCTGCCCTATTACCGGTATGTTCTTCTCCCTGCACACCTGGTAAACCTGCCAGGTCTTCAGCAGGGCGATTGGCTTGATGGCCGGGCCGGACAGCCCGCCCTGGTTCGTCCCGATAACGGGCGTGCGCGTTTCCAGGTCGACGGCCATACCCGTAACGGTGTTGATCACCGCCAGGGCGTCACTGCCGGCAGCGATGCATTGGCGCGCGTTTTCCACGATGTCCGTCTGGTTCGGCGACAGCTTGGTTATGAGCGGTTTGTCGGTCTCGCGCCGGCACGCCGCCACGACCTGGGCCGACATCTCCGGGTAATTACCGAAGCTGACGCCCCCCTCCTTGATATTGGGACAGGAAATGTTGATCTCTATGGCGTCAATCGGTGAGTCATGGAAGATACGGGTCACCTCGACGTATTCCTCGATCGTCGATCCGCACACATTGGCGATGAACCGGGTCTCGGAAAAATCCAGTTTCGGCAGGTATTCATCCACCACCTTGCGCGCGCCGGGGTTTTGCAGGCCGATGGAGTTCAACATGCCCATCCAGGTTTCGGCAACCCGGTGCGGGGGATTGCCGGCGCGCGGCTCCAGCGTTGTTCCTTTCAGGCAGACAGCGCCGGCATCCCGGTTGGAGAAACCCTTGACCCTTGTGTATTCCTCACCAAATCCGACGCAACCGGACAGCAGCACCAGCGGCGTGTCGAAGCGCATGCCGCAGAAGTCGATAGCGAGCCTGTTACCGGTGTTTGACATAGTTTCTGATATATGGGGTCAGAGTAAAAATTCTGGCGAATTTCTTACTCTGACCCCGGTTTTCATGGTAGCGATTTTACTCTGACCCCATTTATTCCCGTTATTGTATATAATGTCCGACCAATCCTGTTCATTGCCTGTATTTTAACCCGTATATTGAAAAAATCCCGGTGTTTCATTAACCGTTTCCATGGCTGACAATAATAACCACGCTTTTGTAAAGTTCTCGAAAGTCAGCAAGAGCTATGACGGACGGACATTGTCAGTCAGGGATTTCAGCCTGAGCGTCAAGCGCGGTGAATTCGTTACCTTGCTCGGACCGTCCGGATCCGGTAAGACCACCTGCCTGAAGATGCTGGCCGGCTTCGAGGAACCCAGCAGCGGCGAAATCTGGTTGAACGGCCGGCCCGTCAACCAGGTGAAGCCATGGAAAAGGAACATAGGTGTCGTGTTCCAGCACTATGCCCTTTTCCCCCACATGACGATTGCCGAAAACCTTGCATTCCCCTTGCAGGCCCGGCGTATCGCCAGGGACGAGATAGAGCGGAGTGTCATGCGCGCCCTGGACATGGTGCAGTTGCAGGATTTTGCCGGGCGCCGTCCCGCGCACCTGTCCGGCGGCCAGCAGCAGCGCGTTGCCATAGCACGCGCGCTGGTATTTGAACCGGATCTCATATTGATGGACGAACCCCTGGGCGCCCTGGACCGGCGCCTGCGCGAAGAGATGCAGTACGAGATCAGGAACCTTCAGCAACGGTTGGGAGTGACCATGATCTACGTGACCCATGACCAGGGCGAAGCCATGGTATTGTCGGACCGGGTCGCGGTCATGGACCAGGGGCGCATCTGCCAGGTGGCCTCGCCGGAGGCCCTTTATGAGGAACCGCAACGCCTGTTCGTGGCCAATTTCATCGGCGAGAACAACCAGGTCGAGGGCCGGATAGTCGAATGGATCCCGGACGAGTGCCGGGTGGAGGTGGCCGGACAAACTGTGCGGGCATTCCCCGTGGCCGTCAATGAGAACGATTCGCATACCTGTCTCACCATCCGGCCGGAAAGAGTGGCGCTGAACCCGGCTCCGGACCTCTACCCCAATTGCTTTGAGGCTGAAGTGGAAGATATTATTTTCATGGGCGATTACCTGCGGATACACGCCTCACTGCTTGGACAATCGCAGTTTATCGTAAAGATTCCCAATATCATCGGGCACGGCGGGATCCTACCTGGAGACACCGTCACCCTGGGCTGGCTGGTCACCGATTGCCGGGCGCTTGACCCGGGATGATGGACAGGAAGCTTACTGCAGGAAAAACACAATAGGAGGAAATCTGTTGAATACCATAAAGACATCCGTCCGGCTCGCCGCAGTCTGGACTTTGACCCTGATACTCGCGCCTGTCCCGTCCGGAGCGCAGGAGGATAACTTCATTACCGTAGTGTCCTGGGGCGGTTCCTACGCCCGAAGTTCCGTCAAGGCTTACCATGAGCGCTTCGTCGAGGAGACCGGCATTCAAATCAAGCTGGATGAGTACAACGGCGGCCTTGCCCAGGTCAGGGCGCAGGCCGAGACCGGCAACGTGACCTGGGACGTGATCGATATGGAGGCAGGCGATACGCTGCTGGGTTGTGATGAGGGACTGCTGGAAACCATCGATTACGAAACCCTCCCCGCGGCGCCGGACGGCACCCCGGCGACGGAGGATTTCCTGGACGCCTTTGATGTCGATTGCGGCGCGAAAGGCCTCATCTACAGCACGGTATATGCCTATAACGATACGCTCTTCCCCGATCTGAAGCCTGCGACCATGGCCGATTTCTTCGACCTCGGGAAGTTTCCGGGACGCCGGGGCATGCGGCGGACGCCCAACGCCAACCTGGAATTCGCCCTGGTGGCGGACGGAGTGCCGGCGGACCAGGTCTATGAAGTCCTGTCAAGCGAGGGAGGCATCGCCCGCGCGTTCCGCAAACTGGACACTATCAAGGACCAGGTGGTCTGGTGGGAAGCCGGCGCGCAGCCTCCGCAGATGCTGGCCGACCGCGAGGTTGTCATGAGCACCGCCTTCAACGGGCGTATTTTCAATGCCTGGGCCCTGGAAAAACAGCCGCTGACCATCGTCTGGGACGGCCAGTTGCTGGCCTTCGGCTACCAGGTTATCGTTGCCGGTACGCCCAAGCTGGACCTGGCCCGGCAGTTCGTCGCGTTCGCAACCAGCACCGTGTCCCTGGCCAATATAACCAAGTACATCTCCTACGGCCCCCTGCGCCGTTCATCCCTGGCGCTGGTGGACAAACACCTGGAAACGGGTATTGACATGGAAGCGCACCTGCCCAACGCGGCGCAGAACATGTCCAACGCAGTCCGTGAAGACCCGGAATGGTGGGCCGACAACCAGGACGAGATGAATGAACGCTTCGCCGCCTGGCTGATCAGGTAAATCCGCAGATGACGCAGATGAACGCAGATGAACGCAGATAATGATGCAATAAAAAATGTCAAAAAAACCTTTTATGATCGTCAGTTGAAAAATGTCTCCCTGTGAAAATAAGACTCACATCATCTGCGGTAATCTGCGTCATCTGCGGATAACTCTGTGGTAAAGAAATGTTAAGCAAGGGCCGCACCGGCGCCATAATGCTGGCGCTGCCGCTGATCGCGTTCATCCTGGTGACGTTCGTCGCTCCCCTGGGCAGCATGTTCATGCGCAGTCTGTACGATCCCCTGGTTGCGGATATCATGCCCGAAACCGTTGCCGCGCTGGAGGAATGGGACGGTACGGGCCTGCCGCCGGAGCAGGTTTACGCACTGGCGGCCCGGGAACTTGACCGGGCGCGGGAAGAAAAGACAATCGGCAAACTCGCAACCCGGCTGAACCGGGACACATCGGGACTGCGTAGCGTTATTATGCGCACCGGCAGGGGTCTGAAACGGGCTGGCGTACCGCCCGATAAATGGGGTCAGAGTAAAAATTCTGACGAATTTCTTACTCTGACCCCTGGACTTCACCAGAATTTTTACTCTGACCCCTTGAATTTCCTGGCAGACATAAACCCGGCGTGGAAGGAACCTGCGATCTGGCAAGCTCTGGCTCGTACCGGGGCGCGGGTCACACCCGTGTACTACCTGAACGCGGTCGACCTGACCTTCGGCAGTGGCGGTGAAATTACCCGGCAACCGGAGGACCGCCGCATCTACACCGCCCTGTTCATCAAGACCATCCGGGTCAGCCTGACCATCACACTGCTGTGCCTGGCCATCGGCTACCCGGTGGCTTACCTGATCGCCCATTCACCGCCGCGCCTGGGCCGCCTGCTGCTCGTGCTGGTACTGGTGCCGTTCTGGACGTCGCTGCTGGTGCGCACCACGTCCTGGATCGTGCTGCTGCAGCAACAGGGCGTGGTCAACGACCTGCTGGTCTGGCTTGGGTTGATCCCGGACGAACAGCGGTTGACCATGATCCATAACATGACCGGCACCCTGGTAGCGATGACGCACGTGCTGCTGCCGTTCATGATCCTGCCGCTTTTTTCCGTGATGCGCGGCATCCCCGCGGTGCAAATGCAAGCGGCCATGTCGCTGGGAGCGTCCTGGCCCAGGGCCTTCTGCCGGGTCTACCTGCCGCAGTCCCTGCCCGGCGTGGGCGCCGGTTGCTTGCTGGTATTCATCCTGGCCATCGGCTACTACATCACACCGGCGCTGGTGGGCGGCCAGAGCGGCCAGTTGATTTCCAACTTCATCGCCTACCATATACAGACTTCGCTGAACTGGGGCCTGGCCGCGGCCCTGGGCTGCGTCCTGTTCGTAGCCGTGCTGCTGCTGTTCCTGCTCTATGACCGGGTGCTTGGCCTGGACCGGATGAAACTGGGATGACGACAAAAGAACACAGGGGTCAGAGTAAGAAATTCGCCGGGAATGTCGGGGTCAGAGTAAAAATTCTGACGAATTTCTTACTCTGACCCCAGGATTATGGGATTACGATGAATATTACCTGGTCTTCATTACTATCCGGAAAACTGGCGCTACGGCTGTTCTGCGGGCTGGCATTCCTGTTCCTGGTCGCGCCGATCCTTGTGATCATCCCCTTGTCCTTCAACGCCGAGCCTTATTTTACGTTTACCCGGGGTATGCTGGAACTGGACCCGGGCGCTTATTCCCTGCGCTGGTATGAACAGGTGATTTTCGGCGAGCAATGGCAAAACGCAGCGCTGAACTCACTCATCATAGGCGTGTCGGCGACGGTCCTGGCGACGGTCCTCGGCACGCTGGCAGCCCTGGGCCTGTCCAGCCCGTCGCTACCCTGGCGCCGGCCTCTCACCGCGCTGCTGATTTCTCCTCTCATCGTGCCTATCATCATCAGCGCGGCGGGCATGTTCTTCTTCTATTCCAGCCTGAACCTGACCCAGACCTATACCGCCCTGGTCCTGTCCCATGCGGCCCTGGGCGCGCCGTTCGTGGTGATTACGGTGACTGCGTCCATGGCCGGTTTCAACCGCGAGCTGCTGCTGGCTGCGGCCAGCCTCGGGGCCGGGCCGGCGCGCAGCTTCTTCAGGGTCCAGTTGCCCATCATCAGTCCGGGCGTTATTTCCGGCGCCCTGTTCGCGTTTGCCGCGTCACTGGATGAAGTGGTGGTCGTGCTGTTCATGGGCGGCATCGAGCAGCGCACCATCCCCAGGGAGATGTGGTCCGGCATACGCGAAGAGATCAGCCCGGCCATACTGGCAGCGGCGACTTTCCTGATACTGATCGCCCTCCTGTTGCTGGTTACGGTGGAGTTGCTGCAAAAGAGATCAACGGGGTCAGAGTAAAAATTCTTACGAATTTCTTACTCCGACCCCTCATAGCTATAGCTGGTCCGCAACTTCCGGGGTCAGAGTAAGAATTTCGCCAGAAATTTTACTCTGACCCCTGCATTATTTCCGCTTTCGGCTCCCGCGCCAGTAACTCATGCACCGCTTCCCGCGGAGTGACCTTGCTGTCGATGACCTTCAGGACCTGTTCGCTGATAGGCATGTCCACCGCGTGTTTCCCGGCCAGCGCGCAGACGACCCGGGTAGTATGCAGGCCTTCGACGGCCTGGCCGATTTCCGCAAGCGCCTGTTCCGGGGTGCCGCCCCGGGCCAGCGCCAGGCCGAAGCGGCGGTTGCGGGACTGGTCATCGGTACAGGTCAGCACCAGGTCTCCCACGCCGGTCAGACCCATAAAGGTGTCGCTCCTCCCCCCCAGTGCCTGTCCCAGGCGCATGATCTCGGCCAGCCCCCTGGCCATCAACGCGGCCCGGGTGTTGGCGCCATAGCCGAGACCATCGGCAATGCCGGCGGCGATTGCCATGACATTTTTCACCGCGCCGCCGACCTGCACGCCGACAACGTCATCATGGGTATAAGTCCTGAATACCTCGCAATGAAACAACGAGGAAAACCCGGCGGCGGCGGCCGGATCCCGCGAGGCGATGGTAACCGCAGTGGGCAAACCCTCGGCCACTTCCCGCGCGAACGACGGTCCTGATAACACCGTGACAGGCACGCCGGGCAGGTATTGCTCTACCAGCAGGTGGTTAAGCGCCAGGGTGTCCGGTTCGATGCCCTTGCACGCCAGGCAGATATTGAAATCCCGGTCGGGCAGTGTTTGCAGTTCCCGCAGCACGTCCGTCAATCCGGCGCAGGGTGTCGCGAGCAGAACATGCCTCACTCCGGCAGGCAACGGCGTAAAGCGGCGCACGGCCGTCAGCTTCTCGGGGAATGCATGGCCGGGGAGATGGTGGTTATTGCACCTTTCCTCTATCAGCCTGTCCAGGTGCGAGTCGAGACAGTCCCACAGGAAAACCGGGTGCCCGTTGCGGGCCAGCACCAGGGCCAGGGCGGTGCCCCAGGAGCCCGCGCCGGCAACCATGACCGGGCAAGTCCGTATTTCATTCAATGCTGTTGTGCCCTCTCTGCAGCGCGTTTCTGCAGGTGCTGCTGGTACAGCGCATCGAAATTCACCGGCGCCAGCAGCAATTGCGGGAACCCGGCGCGGGTAACCAGGTCGGATATCATTTCGCGCACGAACGGAAACAGGATATTGGGACACACCGTCGCCACCATGCGCCCGCGTATCTCCCCGGGAAAATCGGCCATGAGGAAAATACCGGCCTGTTGCACCTCCGCCAGGTATATGGTCTTGTCTTCATGACTTACCGTGGCGGTAACAGACAGGGTAATCTCATAAAGGTTATCCCCCAGTTCGTCCGCCGAGTTCGCTATATCCATATGTACGGAAGGTTTCCACTGCTCCCGGAAAATCTGCGGGGAATTCGGCGTTTCCAGCGAGACGTTCTTTACGTAGATCTTGCGGATTTCGAACTGGCCGCGCGGGCCGCTTTCTTCAGTTGCCGCCTGTAGGTTTTCCTGTTCCTCTGCCATTGGTTTTCTCCTGGTTATGAATATGTGGGGTCAGAGTAAAAATTCTGGCGAATTTCTTACTCTGACCCCGGGCTTCGGCCAGAATTTTTACGCTGACCCTTTTTATTCCCGGGTGACCGGCAGGTTGGCGTTACGCCAGGCCTCCAGGCCGCCTTTCAATGAATAGATTTTCTCAAATCCGGCAAACTTCAGGACGCGCCCCGCTTTGACGCCGTCCGAATCCCGGCTGCTACACAGGATTATGGGGCCGGATTTGTGTTTTTGCAGTTCTTTCTGCCGTCCTTCCAGTTCTGCGGCGGGGATATTGCGGGCGTTCAGGATATGGCCCGAAGAATAATCGGCATTGGTGCGTAAATCCAGTAACAGCGCTTTTTCATGATTCATCAAACGCGTGACTTCCGTCGGCCCCACCTGGGCAAGACCGGACATTGCAGAACCGAAAATATTCCACAACAGCAAGGTAAGTATAGCGACAAACAATGAGACCAGCCAAAGGTGATTGGCAATGAATTCAGGCAGTTTTTCCATGGAGACATTATATTTGAAACCCGGGGCCAGAGTAAAAAGAAATGGGGTCAGAGTAAGAATTTCGTCAGAAATTTTACTCTGACCCCGGAAATTTACTCTGGCCCCGCATATCTGTTAAAATAGCCTCCTTACCTGATTTTTGTTCAATACATACTATCCGATACCGTCTCTCTGGCCGCCATGCAACTGAAGCATCGTCCAATGGTCTTGATCATCCTGGATGGTTGGGGCTATT
>JAPPLI010000100.1:99708-113621 GCA_028819495.1 Gammaproteobacteria bacterium
ATGCAACTGAAGCATCGTCCAATGGTCTTGATCATCCTGGATGGTTGGGGCTATTCGGAAACCACTGCCTACAATGCCATCCACAGCGCCAGGAAGCCGGTGTGGGACCACTTGTGGGACAATTATCCCCGTACCCTGCTGAACGCGTCCGGCATGGACGTGGGATTGCCCGCCAGGCAGATGGGCAACTCGGAAACCGGCCACATGAATATCGGCTCCGGGCGCATCGTCGACCAGGAGTTCACCCGCATCACCAAGGCGATAGAGAACAGGTCGTTCTTTGAAAACCGGGTACTGACGGATGCCCTGGAAACAGCAGCGCGGAATGGCCGCGCCGTCCATATCATGGGACTGCTGTCGCCGGGCGGAGTGCACAACCACCAGGAGCATATCTTTGCGCTGCTGGAGTTTGCCGCGGATTATGACGTCAGGGACATCTACCTGCATGCTTTCCTGGACGGCAGGGACACGCCGCCGAAAAGCGCTGAAGAGTACATGGATGAGGCGTACCTCAAGATGCTGGACCTGGGCAAGGGCCGCTTCGCCAGCGTGGTCGGGCGCTATTACGCCATGGACCGCAACAAACACTGGGATCGCACGCAGGTCGCCTACCGGCTGATCACTGCCGCGCAGGCCGAATACGAGTCGGTGGACGCGTTCATCGCGGTGGACATGGCGTATGCGCGCGGCGAGACGGACGAGTTTGTGAAACCCACTGCAATCGTCCAGCGCGACGGCAGCGCAGCGCGGGTCGAAGAAGGCGACGTGGTGATCTTCAGCAACTACCGGGCAGACCGTGCGCGGCAACTCGCCGAGGCGTTCACCGCGATGGATTTTGACGGTTTTGAGCGCGGCAATCCCGTCGACCTGGGCGCGTTCATCAGCATGACGGAATACCGCTCGGATTTTGACTTCCCGGTGCTGTTTCCTCCTGCGCGCTTGAAGAACGTGCTGGGCGAATATCTGGCAAATGCAGGTCTGTCACAATTGCGCATTGCCGAGACGGAAAAATATGCCCACGTTACATTTTTCTTCAACGGCGGTGAGGAGCGGATATTCAAGGATGAAGACCGTATCCTGGTGCCGTCACCCCGGGTGGCGACATACGACCTGCGCCCGGAGATGAGCGCGCCCGAGGTGACCGAACGACTCACGACTGCGATTGCTGCGGAGAAATACGACGTGATCATCTGTAATTTCGCCAACGCCGATATGGTAGGCCATACCGGGGACTTCGATGCGACAGTCAAGGCCATTGAGACCATCGACACCTGTCTCGGGAAAATTCTCGAGCAGACGCGCGGCGCCGGCGGTGAAATACTGATCACGTCCGACCACGGCAATGCCGAGCAGATGCGCTCATTCATCACGGAAAAGATCAGGGAGCAGGCTCATACGGCCCATACCAGCAACCTGGTGCCGCTCATCTACGTGGGACGGCCCGTCGAGGTGGCGCCCAGCACTACCGCCGCCCTGTGTGACGTCGTGCCGACCCTGTTACATATCATGGGGATGGAACAGCCGGAAGAAATGACCGGCAGCCCCCTGTTCAGGCTGTGTTGATCTTTTTACACTTCAAACCTGCCTGGTTTCTTGTTGCACTTTTCCTGGCTGTCCCCGCCTTGTGCGCGGCGGATGAGAAAGCGACCGCAGAAGAGGAAATCAAATCGGTCAAATCCCGGATCGAGACCGTTCAGACCCGGATCAGGTCGGCGCAAAACGAGGTTGAAAAAATGCTGATCGAACTGCGCAGGTACGAAACCTCGGCTGCCGAAGTCAACGCGGCGCTTGGACTGATTGATTCGGATATCGATGCCGGGCAGGAAAGGTTGGCGCTCCTCAACGGAGAACTCGATCAACTCAGTGAGGAGCTGCGCCGGGAAAAAGAGTTACTGTCCGAACAGGTACGCGCCATGCACCGTACAGGCAGGAACGACTACCTGAAGCTGCTGCTTAACCAGGAAGACCCGGCGCGGTTCGGAAGGACCCTGGCGTACCATGACTATTACACCCGGGCCAGGACCGACAGGATAGCGACGATCGGGCATTCGCAGGAGCGGATCAGGGCATTGCGGGAAACAGCCAGGGTCGAGACGGAAGGTCTGGTTTCCCTGCGCGCCGGCAAGGAAGCAAAACTGGCGGAACTGACCGGGCACCGCAAGGCCCGGCAGCAACTGCTTGCCCGGTCGAGACGTTTTATCGATGACCAGGACCGGCAGTTGCAGGTCCTGTTGAATACGGAACGGGAACTGGAAACACTGATCAACAGGCTGAGCCGCAGTGAGTATATATTTGAACGGGAAGCCCCGTTCGCCAGCCTGAAAGGAAAACTGCAGTGGCCGGTGCATGGTAAGATCATAACCCGGTATGGAGAACTCAAAAAAGGCGGGAAACTCAAATCCCGGGGAATTACCTTCGCTTCCGCAGCCGGAACCGAGGTGCATGCAATCGGCTCCGGGACGGTCGTCTACGCGGACTGGTTCAGGAACCTGGGATTGTTGCTGATCCTGGATCATGGCGACGGATACATGAGCCTTTACGGATATAACGAAGTGTTGCTCAAACAGACCGGTGACCGGGTGAGCAGGAACAATCCCATCGCCCGGGCCGGGGATACCGGAGGCCAGCAACGTCCCGGCCTCTATTTCGAGATCAGGCGGGGGGGAGACCCGTTGAACCCTTCTTTATGGTGCAGGAGTTGATATGAAATTGTACCCCGTAAAAGCAGTTTTATTTTGCTTGCTTATCATCGGACTGTGCGCGCGCGCCGAGACCGTCACCAACACTGAAACGGGAGAACTGCCTGTCGATGAGATCAGGGCATTTGCCGAGGTGTTCGCCAAGATCAAGAAAGACTACGTGGAAGACGTGGAAGACAGCGTGCTGCTGGAATACGCTATCAGGGGCATGCTGGAAGGACTGGATCCGCATTCGTCCTACCTGGACGAAGAAGCCTACCTGGACCTGCAGGAAGGGACCACGGGGGAATTCGGCGGCCTGGGCATTGAGGTAGGCATGGAAGACGGTTTTATCAAGGTAATCTCACCCATCGACGATACCCCGGCGCAGAAAGCAGGGTTGCAGGCCGGCGACCTGATAATCCGGCTGGATGACACCCCGGTCAAAGGGATGTCCCTGAATGACGCGGTGGCGCGTATGCGGGGAGAACCGGGGACCGACATTACCCTGACCATCATCAGGGACGGCGCGGAAAAACCGCTGAAAGTGACCATTACCAGGGACGTGATCAAGGTGAAAAGCGTCAGGACCCAGGTCCTGGAACCGGGTTTCGGATACCTGCGCATCTCGCATTTTCAATCCCGCACCGCGGAGGACGCCAGGGCCGCGTTGCAGGAATTGAAGCAGGACAATGACGGCAGGCTGGAAGGCCTTATCCTGGATCTCAGGAATAATCCCGGCGGCATCCTCAGCGCGGCCGTCGGCGTTTCCGACCTGTTCCTGGACAAGGGATTGATAGTTTACACGGAAGGCCGCATCGATGATTCGAGATTACGATTCAACGCAAAACCGGCTGACCTGCTCGATAACGCGCCGGTCGTCGTACTGGTGAACGCCGGTTCCGCTTCCGCCTCCGAAATCGTGGCAGGCGCCCTGCAGGACCATAAGCGCGCGATCATCATGGGCCAGAAGACCTTCGGCAAGGGTTCCGTTCAGACGGTCCTGCCCGTATCCAACGCAGCGGCCCTTAAATTGACGACCGCGCGTTATTTCACGCCTTCCGGCCGTTCCATACAGGTTTCAGGAATAGAACCGGACGTTGCCCTGGTCCGGGTCAAGGTCGAATCCCTTGAAGACGAAGAACAGAGTTTCATCACCGAGGAAAACCTCAGCAGACACCTGGACAACAATGCCGAGGACGAGCACCAGGACGGGGATGGGGACGAGGATGAAGAAGCAGCGGAAACGGAGCAGGAAACCACGGCGCTGCTCACCGAGGATTACGCCCTGCAACAGGCCCTGAACGTCCTCAAGAGCTTGCAGATCCTGGGGTCGGAGTAAAACCGCTTCGACTTGCGGGGTCCGAGTAAGGGCTTCAGGGGTCAGAGTAAGAAATTCGCAGAATTTTTACCCCATAATTCTTACCGCGTACCCCCCGGTAAAATTCACCACCGGCCCCTTCGCATCATACACCGTGGTATCAAGGGCAATTTTAGTTTTCTTCCGGGTTGCCAGCGCGGCAAATAAATCCTCAATGATTTCCGGCCCAGGCGAGACGCACACAGCATAAAAATCCCCGACTGCCGGCTTGATGTATTTGATTTCACCCTTGTAAACGGCAATATCCGCATCAATTTCCCGCTCCAGCAGTTTCACGAACAGCAGGCTCCAGCCGCACACGGCAGCAATGGAATAGGAGCTGCCGGCAAATGCCGTTTGTTTGTCATTCAGGTTGGGCGCTGCCGGTGCGGTCAATTTGAGCCGGTTGCCGTCGTAATCGTCCGCGCTTATCCCCATAACGCGCGTGATCGGGATATCCCGCGCCAGCGTGTCATTCAACACAACCAAAGGATCAATATCCATCATTTCATTTTAAACTTAACCTATAGGGTCAGAGTACGATCTTCGGGGGTTAGAATATGATCTTCCGGGGTCAGAGTAAGAAATTCAAAGAATTTTTACTCTGACCCCTCCAATTATCTTACGCAGATCCCACCTTTCCCAAGAACCATGCCCCTATTTGTAGCTTTCCTAATCTGTCTAACCAGACCCTCATCAATATGTCCGGCGAACAGTCCACGATACACCGCTGCCCTCTCCCTCATCGTCGCACCCAAATCAAGATAAACACGGTGAGGCGTCCAAAGCTTCATTTGTTTTCCAAATCCATTAGCCTTATAGCTCGACCATGAATAGTCCTCAGGAACCGCAACCATGCCTGCCCTGACAGGGTTCAATTCGATATAACGCTGACATGCTAACAGATAATCTTCCACATCTACCAAACAGGATTTAAAACGCCCCTCCCAAAGCGTGCCCGTCCTTCCGTATGTGTGGTTGAAATAACGAACGTAATGCCGACCTGTTGCCTGCATCATGCGTGAAACGCCTTGTTCACTCTGCGGCGTCACCAACAAGTGAACATGATTGGTCATGAACACCCAGGCATGGACGGCGACCTGGTATCGTCTGGCAGATTGATCCAGCCAGTAGGCATAAGCCGCAAAATCCTTATCCGAGATAAAACAAGCCTGCCGGTTTATGCCTCTTTGAATAATATGCTGGGGAACATCTGGCAAATAAAGACGGGGTAATCGGGCCATATTCTTCATCCCTGAAATTGGTTGGAGTGTTGTTAATCTAACATAAGTTCCACTACGATTCATCTGTGAATTGCAGACTTGTGTTAGTCCTTTGCGGAGTTCTTACATTGTTCAGTAATTCCCGCTGAATGCCGGGTCAGAAAGATCGGTGGGGTCAGAGTAAAATTTCTGGCGAAATTCTTACTCTGACCCCTGCGCCGGGGGCCTCAATATCTTCGGGGGCTTCGCGAAACCCTCGGTGTCAGAGTAAGAAATTCGAAGAATTTTTACTCTGACACGGACATTTACAGGAAGGGGTGTGAGTAGTTACCCAACCAGACAGTTCGGTGATGTTGTATCTATGCTTTTGTTGAAGTTGAAGTCACCCGTTTATAAATCTCTATCACACTAACGGCATTGTCCTCGACCAGTCCACTGACGGCCTTGCCAAGTAGGTCAGTTAACTCACCCCCGGCCTCACCTGCTGCTTTCTCTGCAATGCCCTTAAGTATCCGGCAGGCAGCAGCTTTGTAGCTGTTATCTTCAATCTGATTATCCTTGATTAGCGCTTGCTGAATTTTCTTTTTCCCAATGTCGCCTAGAAAATCGTCTAGAAATTCTACGAAGTGATCCACTGAAATCCGGATTATTTCGGAAGAGAAGGAAGCGTCGGCATAGATTTGCAGGTGTTTAAGACGCGACCGCAGTTCTTCGCGTAAAAGTGGGCTTTCTACACCAAAACTCAGTAAATCTCCATCTTTCACGAACCTTACGGATGAGAGAGCTTCAATCAGGTCTTTCTTCAGAACATCTCCATTGCCCATACTTCGTAACTGCCATTGAAACAGCAGGTTGCGTGCTTTAGCTGGCGTGACGTTGAGGTCCCGAGCTATTTCATATACCTGAGATTTAGGATCTAACGCCCCGGCATCGATCAAAAGACCAAATACAAGATTATCAACTTCAGTCTTCGAGATTGCCCCAAACGCAGGTGTTACAAACGTTTTAATGAAATTCTGATAAAAGTTTTTGACTTTCTCATTATCATCCAATGGTGTCAGCAACTTGTTCATGTCCATGATGGTCTGTCCGAAGAAAATCGTATTGATGTAGTATCACTCTTTCAGTTTATCAACAAGTCAGCGATTTTCAGTAAGCATTGATTAAAACTCTCAAAGACCACTGTCAGAACAGAAAGTCTGCCGCATCCACGTCAGCCATATCGAAATTTTGTAGAAGGATGGTGTCCCCTCCGTGTTCCGTAAGGTCTATCATCACGCTGTCTGAGATAGATGATATGGTCAGTTCATCAAAACCCGACAGACCGAAAGCGCTGAGGTCGATTAGGTCTTCGCCATTGGTGAAATCGAGAATTCTATCGTCCCCATGACCCGCACCAAAGATAAATGTGTCATCTCCCTCATTTCCGTACAACCTGTCTGCGCCTTCACCGCCGTTCAAACGGTCGTCACCAACTTGTCCGAGAAGCCAGTCGTCGCCTCCATTGCCCTGGATGTCATCGTCTCCATCAAGGCCTTGTAAATTATTAGTGTCATTGTCTCCGATTAATAAATCACCATGGTTGGATCCTTGAATATTCTCAACTTCAACAATGACGTCACCTTGGGCATGGCCTCCTTCAGCAGTGTTGTCACTGAGATTTATCGTAACGCCAGTATCCGAATTACGGTAGGAAATCCAGTCCACACCAGCACCTCCTTCCAGCCTGTCTGCACCAGCACCTCCTTCCAAAAAATCCTCACCATCGTTACCACGAAGATCATCATTACCATCGCGCCCGGACAGACGGTTCGCTCCATTGTTACCAGTTAATACGTCACGATAATCTGACCCTTGTACATTTTCTACGTCAACAATCACATCACCTTCAGCGTAGCCTCCCTTACCTGTACCATCCTCAAGGTTCACCCTTACACCTGTACCCGATGCCGAATATAATATCCAGTCCTCTCCGTTACCACCATCCAATCTGTCGGTGCCAAGGCCACCGCCTAGTTGATCATTGCCATTACCACCTTCCAGTTGGTTGGCACTATTGTCATCGAATAGAACATCATCATAATTTGATCCAATCACATTCTCGATACTGGTAATGACGTCACCCTCAGCATGACCGCCCTCACCCGTACCTTCCTCAAGGTCAACTGTGACACCTTCATCCGAGGCTTGATATGACACCGCATCAACCCCTGCACCACCGTTTAACTGGTCAGCCCCGGCGCCGCCTTCCAGCACGTCATTACCACTATTACCCCGAATCTCATCATCGCCATCCAGACCGTGCAGAATGTTGGACACGGCATCACCCGTCAGAACATCCGCGTAATCAGAGCCCACCAAGTTCTCAACGTTGCTAATCACATCACCCTGAGCATCCCCACCTGTGCCTGTCCCATTCGTGAGATTTACGGTTACCCCTGAGTCCGACGCCAAGTAGGATACCCAATCGATACCGCTGCCTCCATCCATCTCGTCGGCTCCGGCTTCTCCAAAAAGCCGGTCATTGCCTTCACCTCCGTTTAACTCATCATCTCCCTCATTTCCATATAGCCTGTCATCTTCGTTCTCACCAAAGAGCTGATCATTGTTATTGCCTCCATGTAATTCATCATTATCATCTCCACCATATAAGCTATCGTTTCCAATATCCCCGAAGAGCCTGTCATTGCCTTCGTTGCCCTGCAACTCATCGTCGCCATTGCCGCCATAAAGCCAGTCATCGCCCAGGTTACCGAAGAGTTGATCATTGCCGATGCCACCTTTCAGTTCATCGTCACCCTCATTGCCGTCCAGTCGATTTGCTTCATCGTTACCGACCAATACGTCCCGGAAAGTAGACCCTGCGATGTTCTCGATATCGGTAAGCACATCACCTGCGGCATGGCCTCCCCCCAGCGTACTTTCCTTTAAGTTCACCCTAACGCCAATATGGGATGATTTGTAGGATGCCGTGTCGGTTCCACCGCCGCCGTTCAATTGATCAGAGCCACCCCCTCCCTCCAATACGTCATCACCATCATTGCCCTTAAGTTCGTCATCATCTTCATATCCAAACAATTCGTTTGCATTATCATCACCTGTCAGTACGTCCTGGTAAAGAGACCCTGCGATATTCTCTATATTGGTGAGTACGTCGCCTTCGGCATGGCCTCCTGCAACTGTGTTGTCATTGAGGTTTACCGTAACGCCAGCGTCCGATTCAAGATATGATACCCGGTCTACGCCATCGCCTCCATCCAGTTGGTCAGCACCGGCACCGCCTTCCAAAACGTCATCACCATCATCACCCCGAAGCTCGTCATCGCCCCCAATACCATATAGTTCATTTGCTCCATCATCACCTGTCAGTACGTCTCCATGTTCAGATCCCACTATTATTTCAAAACCGGCGATTACATCACCCTGTGCATCTCCTCCCTCGGCCGTAAGATTCTCAAGATTAATCGTTACACCTGCATCCGACAGCAAATATGACAAGGCATCCTCGCCAGCACCTCCATCAAGCCGGTCTGCACCGGCGCCGCCTTCCAACAGGTCGTCTCCTCCATTGCCCCGCAATTCGTCATTGCCGCCTATGCCATACAGCACATTTGCACCATTATCGCCCGTCAGTTCGTCCCGATAGTCGGACCCGACTATGTGCTCAATATCAGCGAATACATCCCCCTGTGCATACCCTCCCATTAATGTGCCATCCTCAAGGTTGATAGTTATACCTGCATCAGACAGTTCGTATGACAATACGTCATATCCATCACCTCCATCCAACCAGTCTGCGCCTGTACTCCCATACAGCCAATCATCGCCATTACCTCCTTCCAGTATGTCATCACCACCAGCGCCCCAAAGATCATCAGAACCATCGCCGCCTTCCAACCTGTTAGCCCTGGCATCACCGAGCAAAACATCTCCGTACTTCGAACCTGTGACGTTTTCTATATTGGTGATGACATCGCCTTGTGCGTGCCCCCCCTCGTACGTACCTTCCCCAAGATCCACTGCCACACCCGCATCTGACCACTGATAGGACACCCAGTCGGTACCGCCCCCACCATCCAACTGATCTGCCCCGCCGTATCCTTCCAATCGGTTAGTATCGTCATTACCTGTCAGAATATCCCCATAATCAGACCCGATGACGTTTTCAATTTCGGTAAGCACATCTCCATCCGCATGTCCTCCTGAAACGGTAGAATCGGCAAGGTTCACTGTCACAGACGCATTCGATTCTCGATAGGACGCCCAGTCCATCCCTGCATCCCCGTCCAATCGGTCGGCACCTGCGCCTCCCTCCAGAATGTCGTCACCGCCACTGCCCCATATCCTGTCATCTCCGTCATTACCTTTCAGATAATTCGCAACAGCGTTACCGACAACCAGGTCATTTCCGGAGCCCGCAACGAAATTCTCGATTACCGTATCCCGCGCAATAATCAGGTTGCCTATCAGGCCATATACATCGGAAATTCCTTCCGGACGCAAGTAAACCCGCTGATCATATGTATCCGTGCGCAGGTCCAGTGTGTCATTGCCGCCATTGTCATAGATCGTTAATGTGGTCGGGGCAAGACCATGTGAAGAAAAGTCAGAGTTGTCATCCGTTTCCGCGCTCGTAAAGTAATGGATGACACCATCCTGGTTACCTACAATGAGGTCGAGATTGCCGTCACCGTCTAGATCAATAAAGACAGGCGCGATAAATGAGCCCAGACTGAGCCCATCGAAGGGATTATCGGAGTCTATGTGTTGAGTAAAACTCGGCGCAGTCGTTGTTCCGGTATTCTCAAAGTAGTAAACAACGCCAGAACTATTTCCGACTACAAGGTCATAGTCGTCGTCATCATCATAATCGACAAATTCCGGTGTCCCATAGGAACCTACATCAATTCCATTCAGGGGATTGGACGTACTGGTCCGTTGCGTGAACCTTGGATTGGAAGATGTACCGATGTTCTCATAGTAATGGATGGCGCTGTCGTCATTTCCGACTGCGAGGTCTGGATCGCCATCTCCATCGAGATCAGCGAACGCAAGCGTACTCCATGAACCCATGGTGATGTTGAAAAAGGGATTGGCCGATCCGCTACGTTGAGTGAAAGCAGGATTGGTCGCAGAACCGGTGTTCTCAAGGTAGGCAATATTACCGCCGCTGTTTCCAATGATGAGATCCTGGTCACCGTCACCGTCAAGGTCGGCAAATGCCGGTGTACCGTAATAACCCACTGAAACGTCGTCCAGTGGATTGGCTGAGCCGGTACGTTCCGTAAAACCGGGGTTGGCCGACGTGCCGGTGTTTTCGAAATAGTAGAGAAAAGCAGTGTCATTGCCAACTACCAGGTCAGAATCGCCGTCATCGTCAAGGTCCGCCAATGCAAGTTTTATAGTCGGTGTATCAGTGCTGCTTGGCACTTCGACATTTGTAAAAGGATTTTTGTCACCGGTCCACAACTTGAAGAATTGGCCCAGGTAGCCGTCCAGGTTGGAATTGTAACCATAAATTGTATCGCCAATGTTGATATTGTCGGGAACGCCGTAGAGCTTCTGGATAGCGATGATGTCAGCAATCATGGGTGTGACATTAAAGGCGTGGCTTGCGTTGATATAGGTGTTATAAACCTGGCTCACATATGACATCACTGTCGCCTGCTCGGAGTCGTTCAAAAAAACGTTATCGACCCCGTAATAAAACGGAACACCATTATAAGGACCGGGATGGCCAAGACCGAGAGCATGGCCGATCTCATGGATATAAGTAGTGAAGGAATAACTACCTATTGTAGTTCCCGACTTGATTAGCGTGTCAGTTGAAATGTTGACAACAGAAGATGAAATGACCCCATCGCTCACCGAACTGGTGCTGTATCCTGCTCTATCAGGGTCATCATCGTCATCATCAAAGATGATATGGGCATCGTCTGTGTCAATAAACTCGAACGTGATACCGGTTACATTGGTCCATGCCTCAAGCGCCCAGCGGGCCAGTTGTTGTCCCTCTTCGGTCAGCGCAGTGATGTTAGCAGTCAAAACGCCGCCCGGCTCTACATCGAAAGCACGGCGCGTTCTTCCACTCCAGTCCCAATAGCCGTCGCTCAGATAATCGGCAATCTCGTTATAACTGCCTTCCGGGATTGTGTTCTCAACCAGGGAGAGTTCATACTCGCCCGAATAGTCGCTTTGCGTACTGCCGACGTGGATATAATATGTCCCGGTAACTTTCGGGCTGTAGATGAGCTTGGCGCCGGAGGGAGTGACACCATCAGGGACCCTAGGGCTGCCGCTGAGGACGATAAGGTTTCCATCCGAATCGAACAGCACAAATTCAGCCAAATCAACACCGCTAAGGGTAAAATCGTATATCGTCCCGGCGGTCAGTTCGACCTTGACCCAGTCTTTGTCCTCAGCGGGATCAAGTGTCCCTTCGAAAACGTCGCCCAGAGATATTGTGTACGTTGTCCCAGAACCGAAGCTTGCGTCGCCGTTATTTTCTCTTATAGTTGCCATCTTGTTTATTCTTTCCCTCAGCAGAAGAGAAGCCCATAGTTGTCTTGCTCCAGACCGGACCAAGTTCTTCAATTCTGCTGTATCAGCGCATTTTTAAAATGTATTTACATGCATAAGCACCAATACAAACAGGACCAATGAGTAAAGTCGCATCAAGAGCCAAGGAATAGCTTTCGACGCGACCTTGAACAACTCTATCCTGGGAAATTTTATACTGATTGAAATTCATAATTTAAAAAAGGAACTATTTCCGTGTAACAAGAATTTTTTTAACCCAACCGCCGCCATTATTGGTTTCGACCCTGATGAAACCATCGTTTTCTTCACCCATGTATATCATTTCATCGGACTTTTGTAGGGCGCCAAGTTGTTCTGCCGAATCGGATGTATCGGAGAGTAATTTTACATTATCTATTTTTGGGTGGAGAACGTCACCTTCGGCAAACACTGCTCCTGCTTTTTTTGATCCACCACCAGCAGCTTCTTCTGCCAGTGTACCAACGTCACGCTGCAAACTCGGTTGATTGCGCACTGCCAGGACGACGTTGTTGTAATTATCCATGAGGCTTGCAACAATAATTTTGCCTTCATTGGTACTGCCATACCCTCCTAAGCCAGCACCACCGCCGCCACCTACCAGAAGCCCGCCCAGTGCCATATCCGCTTTCTTGGAACTGCCAGTCGCCGAAGCAACTTGTACCCCCGAGCGCGCGTCGGATACCAACATACTTGTTTGCGCTTCCTTGAATTTAAGGCCGCCTGCCAAGCCTCCTATAACGCTTCCTGCGGTGCCAAATAAACCACCTAGCGCCGCGCCGACGCCACCACCTACACCCCCAGCATCGCTTTCTGAAAATACCACTTCAGGTTTCAGAATAAAATCTGCAATGACTATTTGACCACCGCCTATGTTTGAATCCTCTCGAAGCTGACCAGCCTCCATAAGTGCGCGTTCCTGCATCATATTATTCATTCCCTGACCGCGTTCTACTACAATGAAGCAGTTAGACTGTTGTATCATCATACGAACAACTCCAACAGGTGATTGCAAGCCATAATCCAGTAACGCGGCAATGACAAAATCCTGCGGTTCTACTACCGCAATCGCTCCCATCGGTTTATCACATTGTTCCAGGGTACTCTCACTCCCTTGCGTGGAACCAGATGGACCAGCGGCGCCTTGTGCAACACTGCCACCTTCCCCCTGTTTCATTTTGGTAATACCCTGAGCCATGGATAAAGGGCTAAAACAGACAACCAGCAAAGCAATCAAAAAGGCATTCAACTTCCACATTTTTGAAAAATATATCCTTTTAATGCTTTCGGGATTTGGATTTTGCATTTAGAACTCCCTCATGTTTGTTGCAGTGCCGACATGGAGTCGGGCCGTTTGCAACATCACATGAGGATGATTCCCACCTATTCACCAGGCAAAGGGAGCGACCCTTTACTGGTACAGAAGGCTGTTATATTCAGTGGGCAACCCGACATAGCGGGTCATGTGATGTTGCAGAATTGGTTATATCAAACATAAAGACTTGGCGTCAAGTCAATATGATAGAATTCGGCGCCTCCCACTAACTCTGACAAGAGGGGGTCTGATTAGCTCAGCGTTAGCGGGAGCAGCTGAAGTTTTCCTGAAATTTTGTTTCCTGAAATTTAATTTTTGACCGCAGACGATTAATCGTCTATACTACTCGACACTGGACTGGGGGTTGTTCCCGGTCGGCGACTGGCTCCGGGATTTCCCGGGGCCTTTCGCTTTTTTATGGGAAGACTTTCAGACCCCAGCCATCTGTCTGTCCTGTGGGGCTTCGACGTAGTTTTTTCTCAATGATATTCCATGCTCGATTTGGCTGGTCAGGGTTCATGGTATACCGCCCTATTGGTCGTGCGGTTAAGTCAGCCAACTGAAGACCAGCTGAGTTAATCTTCTTGTCAGCAAAGACGAGTTTGAAGTTCGGCATTTTCAGTCGTTGCCACCGATCAGCGCCCTCACGGATGCGCCGGAAAGCAAGTTCAAGTTCGTTGTCCTCCCGTTTACCTCTTCGCTCGACTACTATATGAGTGACTTTAGGACACTGTCCTAAATTAAGTTGCCATCTTTATATTTTCGTGTTTTACTTGCCA
>JAPPLI010000117.1 GCA_028819495.1 Gammaproteobacteria bacterium
CAGGACCATGGAAATCGATGCCTTGCTGGGTGCGGTAAAGGAACTGGGGCAGTTAGCCGGCGTAGCGACACCGGTCATTGACCTGGTGTTAGCGTTGGTACGGCAACGGGCGCGTGTTGCGGGTTGCTATCAGGTTGTCATTTAATACGTTTATCGCCCGCTGACTATTCCACGTCAACCGGTTTGATTGGCGTAAACCGCGGCCGGATCTCCGGGTGGTCAAAAAAATCATAATGCAGGAAGCCATCCCACTGCACCTTGAGGGCATGATCCAACGCCAGCTCAAACTGCGGATAATGGCCCCACTTGGGTTCCAGTTTTGTCGCCATTTCATAGGCTACTCTATCGAAGACATTACGTAACCACACAGCTATAAGGTCGTCCTTGACCTTGCCCCGTATATACTCCGGGATCCCCCAGTTTTCCGGAATCACCTCGAACCAGGCATCGTAGAGATCTTTCGTGTAGTCCAGAAAAGTGAGCACATCCTGGGGTGAACTCACATTGTTGTGGCCGGTATTGGCCAGGGTCCAGTCCTCGCCCGCTACATGGCGCAAGAACTCGATATACCCGGTCATATTCTGTACCCCGGAATAATCATGCAGGGGCATGCGGTTGGCGTAGACGAAATCTATGAAGGTAATCACTCCGTCGGGGAACAGCACGTAACTGTCCGCGGTGCTGTGGGCCACATCTACAGGTGTGGCCAACTTGAAACGCTTATCGTCAAATTGGAAATAACCACCTGGGGCTGGAACGATTTCGGTGGGGCGAGGCAGCCGTTGCTGATAGCGATCCATCGCTTCCACCAGGCGGTCGCTGCCGATAATGCGCACATCCTGGCCATGTGCATCCAGTGCTTCCACTAGGTCGCTGGCGCCCTTGATGTGGTCAAGATGCGGGTGAGTATAAACCAGGGTGGTAATCGGGTTGGGTGTAATCTTCGCGATGCGCTCCAACAGACGATCGACAAACAGACTTTCTGCCGCATCCACCAGCAGGGTCTCGGTTTCGCCCACATATAGAGTCATGGCATGCAGGTTGTGCAGAATCCAGTAACTGTTATCGGTCAGTTTCTGGATATTGATCTCACCGACGGGATACTCGGAAATCTCAAGCATCTGATCCTGCTTCAAGGCTACAGTTTCAGAAATAGTCACGCGCTCGCGGCCGGGAAGTTCCTGGTTATGCGAGGTCATCGGCTGCGCTGGCCGAAATACATGTTCGCCCGCGGGGATCGCGGCATCCCGGGTCCAGTACATCAGGCCCATGCCGAACAGGGCGATGAATGTGACAGTCCAGCTGATCTTGTTTGACATGATTGTTTCCTGCACCAGTCGCATTAGTGTATTGATCCCGCCAGAGTATAAGCCCAATGAATGAACGCCCTGCCCCGCTATTCCACCTGGTATCGTTAGGTCATCAAACCGCTGTCAGGAGCGTTTAGTCATATATTGGTTAATAAGATTTTCATAACGCTCCTGTTTCCCACTTTCAATTGCCGGTTCACCGTGCTCAGCCGCTATATTCCTTAAATCTGCCAGGTCAAGCTTTCCGTTTTCAAAGTCAGACCCCAATCCTTCATTGAAATTCCTGTAACGGTTTTGTCTGTCGGTAATCAGGGGAGAATTTTCAATCAGGTTATAGGCGGCCTCAAGACCTTTGGCAAAAGCATCCATTGCACCGATGTGCCCGATAAAAATGTCTTCCATGTCAATAGATTCTCGTCTCACTTTGGCGTCAAAATTCAAACCACCAGGACTTAACCCGCCATTTTGCAGAACTACGAGCATCGCGTTCACCGTATCATATAAATCCACGGCAAATTGGTCGGTGTCCCAGCCGTTTTGCGGATCGCCCCGATTGGCATCTATGCTTCCCAGTAATCCCGCATTGGCGCTCATCTGTAAATCATGTGAGAAGCTGTGTCCTGCCAGAGTTGCATGATTGGCCTCAATATTGAGCTTGAAGTCACTATCAAGTCCGTAATGACGCAGAAATCCAATTACCGTCGAGGCATCAAAATCATATTGGTGCTTCATTGGCTCCATCGGTTTCGGTTCAACCAGAAAATTGCCTGTAAAACCGATGCTGCGGCCATAATCCCTTGCGAGGCTGAGAAATTTTGCCATATGATCAAGTTCGCGCCCCGTGTCGGTATTCAATATTGACGCATAGCCTTCCCTGCCGCCCCAGAAAACATAGTTTTCACCATTCAGTGCTACCGTCGCATCCAATGCGCTCTTAACCTGTGCAGCTGCGTGGGCAAGTACAAAAAAATTGGGATTGGTGGCGGCTCCGTTCATGTAACGCGGATGGCTGAACAGATTTGCCGTCCCCCATAATAATTTCATCCCTGTTTCCTTTTGCAGCTGCAAAGCGATATCCGTCATGACCGCAAGATTTGCCTCGGAGTCGGACACCGTAGCTCCTTCAGGCGCGATATCACGATCATGGAAACAGTAATACGGCACACCCAGCTTCGTAAAAAATTCAAAAGCGGCATCCATTCTCGCTTTTGCAGCATCCATCGGGTCTGCAGGCTCATCCCAGGCAAACAACTGGGTTCCCGGGCCGAACGGATCTGCACCGGTACCGCAGAAAGTATGCCAGTAACAAACGGAAAAGCGCAGATGATCCTTCATGGTTTTGCCCCCTATGACTTTATTTTCATCGTAATGTTTAAAAGCCAACGGGTTATCGGACTCTGGATCCTCATACCGGATTTTCTGAATTCCCGGAAAATATTCCCTGCCTCCTGTGTAGTAGCCGTCACTCATTTTTACCCCCTGCATAAATTGGTGAGATTGCGTCGAGGTG
Organism: Gammaproteobacteria bacterium; assembly: GCA_028819495.1. Classification (GTDB taxonomy): domain Bacteria; phylum Pseudomonadota; class Gammaproteobacteria; order Eutrophobiales; family Eutrophobiaceae; genus JAAXHV01. Next base: position 2,821 of record JAPPLI010000117.1, read on the forward strand.
ATTCAGATAAGTTTGATAATATTCATTGTAATCAGCGGATGCCCGGGGATTCGGTTCATAAGTGAGGGAATCCTCCACTCGCAGATGTTCAGCAACAATGTCACTGATCCTTTCCCCATGACCCTGACCGGTTCGATAAACCCAGAGTGACTGTAACGCGGCCCCCAATGCTCCGCCTTCCTGCTGCTGCAACGTCGTAACGGGTAATTGAAAAACATCTGCGATCATCTGTCTCCACCCGGTGCTGGCAGCCCCCCCACCAGTCACACAGATACTGTTGAATGACAAATCAGCCCGCTCAAATGCCTCGAATCCATACCTGAGAGCATATGTCGCGCCTTCCATAGCCGAACGAAAAAGATTTTCTACAGTGGTATTTTGCAGGTCCAGTCCCATGATACAACCCTTGCCATGGGGCAAATCAGGTGTACGCTCGCCATTGTAAAACGGTAATGTAACAATGCCGTCAGCACCTGTCCGGGTGTTATCGAGAAGACTTTCGATCTGTGTCAACTCCAGATTCATCAAATTACGTACCGTCTCCGTAGCGACCGTACAGTTCATGGTGCACAGTAAGGGCAGCCAACCTCCTGTAGACGAACAAAATGCTGCGAAATCCCCCTTCGGATCAATTGCCGGTTTGTCCGAACAGGCAAAGATTGTCCCGGATGTGCCCAAGCTCATGGTTAAACAACCTTCCATGACGTTACCGGTTCCTATGGCTGTCATCATATTATCTCCTCCTCCCGGAGAGACTATGGTGTCATAAGACAGTCCGAATTCTTCAGCAACAGATTTCGAAATTTTTTTTGCCTCATCCGGCGGTACCAGTGAAGGCAGACATTCCTTCAAATCACGCTCGTTATCCATGGCAACCAATATTTCGCTACTCCACTGGCGGGTATGGATATTCAGCCATCCTGTCCCTGAGGCATCTCCGTATTCCATAAACAATTCCCCTGTCAAATAGTAATTTATATAGTCGTGAGGCAACAGGATCGTCGCCATCTCCGCATAAGCGTCCGGCTTGTGCTTTTTTAACCAGCGCACCTTGGAGGCTGTATATCCCGGGAGGATTGGATTCCCGGCAATTGAGATTAATTCTTCAGTTCCCCCTATTGCCTGGGTTATCTCGTTACACTCATCTACAGTTGATGTGTCGCACCAGAGTTTTACCGGCGCAAGTACCTGGCCGTTCTGATCCATGGGGACAAATCCATGTTGTTGACCCGAAACCCCGATTGCCTTGACCCGGGACTTGATATTTCGATCAAGTTCATCGAAGCATGAGCGTATCGCCGTAAGCCACCAGCACGCCAACTGTTCACGACTGCCGTCATCCCGGCTTATCAAATTCAGAGCGTAATGACAGGTTTTTACAATCCCGCGTCGGTCGGCGTCATAGGCAACAAGTTTGACGCTTTGCGTACCGACGTCAATACCCAGGAAAACAGCCATTACATGGCTCGCCTCACACGGAGTAAGTCAGGCTGCGCAGGTAGGAAAAGGCTCGACGGGCCTTCTCCAATGGTTCAGTAAGCACATCGACTTCGACGTAAGCATGCGCTACGCCGGTACGGTCCATTGCGGCCATGATCTTTGCATAATCAACCGTTCCATCACCAGGTGCGACTAATTGCGTCATCTCCGGTATCGGAAAATTCTCAGACGGAGGCAGCCCGGGATCATAGTCCTTGAAGTGACAGGCGATAAACCTCCCGGGATACCGTTCGATATAGCTTGCACTATCGACTCCGGCAACCTTGGCCCAGCCTACATCGAGTTCCATTTTTACCAGTTCCGGATCGGTATTACGGAGGAGGATGTCATAGGCCGGCTGACCTTCCAGTTGTACAAACTCCATATGATGGTTGTGATAGGCGAACCCGATGCCGTTTTCTTTGCATTTCTCACCAAACATATTTAAACGGTCGGCGATCCGTTTGACCTGGTCTATGTCTGTCACTCCCGATACAATGGGCCCTTCCGGCCTTCTTTCAATAAACTCTCCAGCCATCCCCTCAATCAGATAAGATGCACCAAGTTCATTTGCCGGGACTGCGGCCTTCGCCAGATCATCGGCAGACCCGGAATACATTACACTGTGTAGCCCAAAACCAAAGCCCTCAAGTAATTGCTTCATCTCGCGCGGGCTATAACCGAATAGCGGGTCATCAACGAAAATCGTTTGACCGAAGCCGAACAGTTCTACTTCCCTGTAGCCAATCTCGGCCAACAATCTGAGTGTTCCCTCGAAATCCTGTTCCAGCACGCTACGCACCATGTAAAGTTCAATTCCCAGGTTCGCTTGAATGGAAGTCTCCCTATCTGCATTTGCAGACACGCCGAGTATTGACCCGAGTCCAGACAGATATGCGCCTGTTGAAAGCAACCCCAGTTTGACGCAGGTTCTACGTTTCATAACATTCTCCTATTCCGATCGACTGCTTTTGCTTGTTCAGGCAGGCGAATTGCCTTGAACGCTTCAATTTGTTTCCGGATTGCGCCCTCAGTCGGGAATCGCTCGGTAGAACTTGCCCCATAAAACCCGTCTATGCCCCGGACGTTTTCAATGATATATGCGGCGTCCTCCGGCATGGCGATCGGGCCGCCATGGCAAAGACAGATGACATCATCCCGAAGCGACTTGCAGACATCGACAATGTCCTGGATCCTGCCTACGCATTCCTCGAGCGGCGTAACATTTTTTGCGCCAATGGAGCCGCCACTGGTGCAACCCATATGGGCAACCACGATATCAGCGCCGGCCTCCGTCATCCACCTGGCCTCTTCGGTATTGAACACATAGGGTGTGGTCAGCAGGTCCATCTCGTGGGCAAGAGCAATGATATCGACTTCCAGCCTGAAGCTCATGCCGGTCTCCTCCAGGGAATTGCGAAACTGACCATCGCACAGACCGACAGTGGGAAAGTTCTGGATACCGGCAAACCCGAGTTCTCGGAGTTCCCGCAGGAAAAGGTGCTGGATAATGAACGGATCGGTCCCGCAAACGCCGGCAATTACCGGGGTTTTCTTTACCACCGGAATGATTTCGTACGCCATCTCCTTAACGATCTCGTTGGCGTTTCCGTAGGGCATGAGGCCTGCCGTCGAACCACGACCCGCCATCCTGTAGCGCCCCGAATTGTAGATGATAATCAGATCGATACCACCCGCCTCCTCACTTTTGGCGGAAATGCCGACACCGGCACCACCGCCGATAACTGGTTCACCACGGGCAATCTGGGTGTGGAACCGTTCCAGAATCACACTACGTGAGTTGTCTACATCAGTTTTCATCTAACTCCCTTTCTGCATCAGTTCCAGGAGCTTGTTGGCCGATATTGCCGCAAACCCCGGGTCATTAATATGCAAATCGAGTTCAATGCAAGGCACGCTGCCGCAGTTTTGACGTACGGCTTCAAACAAGGCCGCACGCGCATCCGGTGAATGGAACGGCTTCCCCTCCTGATCGATAGCTGAAACACCCCTGAGCGGCAACAGTAATGCAGACTGGCCTTTTGATTTCGCTACTCTTGCTCCGATCGCCGTACCAATCTTATGGTTCTCCTCTATCGTTGTACGCATAAGCGTAACATTAGCGTTATGCTGATAAAAGGAACGTTGTTCGAAACACTCAGGGACTGTATCACGAGCCAGAAAATTTACCATGTCGGTGGCGCCTACGGAAACCACCTGGGGTATCCCGGCTTCCGCAGCCGCACTCAGGCGATCAGGACCTGCCGAAAGGACGCCTCCTACTAATTCGTCTGCGATCTCGGTCGTTGTAATATCCAGTACCCCCGCGAACAAGCCTTCCCGCGCAAGCGCTTCCAGTGTCTCACCTCCGGTGCCGGTAGCGTGGAAGACAAGAACCTCATAACCGGTATCCTCAAGTATCCCGCGAGCGTGCTCAACACACGGGGTCGTTACACCGAACATGGTGGCCGCGATGAGCGGGCGTTCCGCTGACTCATCGACCGCAGGTTTCGCATTTACCATGCCGGCCATTGCCGCTGCGGCATTACCCAGCACCATCCGGTTTATCCGGTTCATTCCCGCGATATCAACAACCGGGTTCCACATAACAATGTCCTTATCACGCACATAGGTGCGCACATCGCCGGAAGTCAGGGTCGAGAGCATGATCTTTGGAATCCCGATGGGCAACGCCCGCATGGCTGCTGTGCCGATGGTGGTTCCCGCCGATCCGCCAAGACTGATTACTCCGCTGAGTTCATTACGCTCGTATGCCGCGCGCTCGATCGCCGCTACGCCTCTTGCCGCAGCGGTGACAGCCGCTCCTCGATCGCCCCGGCGTACGGTTTCAGCATGGCTGGTGCCTGCAGCGCGGTAAACTTCCTCACGCGTAATGTCGGGGTGAGCGCCCGGCATGCCAAGACAGCCGGCATCGATGAGACGGACATCGACCTCAAGCTCCTGAAGGCGCGTTCGCAGCCAGCCTGCTTCCAGTCCTTTGGTGTCACAGGTTGCAATGATATGGACGGCGCTCATAGCTATTCAACCGCGAGGAAGTGTCGTGACTGTCATGTACCGGAAGTTCGATATGTAGCAGGCGCCGTGTCACCCGGATGATCCCGGCTGGGATTTTGTCAAATGACACCCGTTTTCAACTGTTCAACAGCGTATTCACACGCCCGCGCCGTCAGCGCCATGTAGGTCAGGGATGGATTGGTCCAACCGGAAGACGTCATGCACGACCCGTCGGTAATGAAGACATTCGGCACTTCATGCATCTGGTTGTAACCGTTCAGGACTGATTCATCGGGATTATGACCCATGCGTATTCCTCCCATCTCATGGATGCCTGCGCCACCGGGCATGAGTTGATTTGACGAAGATAATATCTCGCAGCCTGCGGTTTCCGCCATCGTAACCGCTTGCTGTCTTCCGTCCTCGGCAAGCTTTAACTCATTTTCTCCCCAGTCGAATCTAATGCGTATCTGCGGTATATCCCATTTATCAGTCAGATTTTCATCCAGTTCTATCGCATTTTTGTAACGCGGCAGGCATTCGCCTTCCGTAACCAGTACCAGCACCCAGGGCCCCGGCCGGCGTAATTCCTGCTTGAAACCTTCGCCGAAACCCGGCAGTGAATAACCGCGGCGCCATCCCGGGCGCCAGGCCCTGCCCTGGTAGGCGTAGCCGCGAATAAATCCATCCGTTTGTTCCGAGTCAGCCAGGTTGCGGAACCTGGGGACGTAGATGGTGTTCGGTCTGTTGCCATAGAAGTAGCGATCTCGCATGCCTGGAAAACGCGCAGTCACGGCCACCGCGAAGGCGTGATCCATCAGGTAATGGCCCAACGTCCCACTTGAGTTACCCAGCCCGTTCGGAAAAGATTCGGAGCGCGAATTCAGCAGGATATGATTGCTGGCGACAGTCGATGCACATAGGAAAATCACGCGCGCGGTGTAGTTCCGTCGCACGTGTGAATTCGCGTTTATGACAGAGACACTGCTCGCCCGTTCCGCATCATTATCGTAATTAATACTCTTTACTATCTGATCCGGTTTCAGGGTGAGATTACCGGTTGCCCGCGCCGCCGGCAGTGTAGAACTCTGTGTGCTGAAATAGGCGCCAACCGAGCAACCGCGCTCGCAGGGCCCGCAATAGTGGCATGCCCCCCGTCCGCGATGGGGGACCGTATTCACCGCAGCACGCCCCATGGCTATTACCCTGTCAGTATAAGTTGCTTCAACTTTTTCCTTGAAAAACTGTTCCGCACAGTTGAACGGCATCGGCGGCAGGAATTTTCCATCCGGCAATTGCGGCAACCCCAAGGCCTCGCCACTGACCCCGATAAAATCCTCAACGTAATCGTACCAGGGAGCGATGTCCCGATAGCGGATCGGCCAGTCTATGCCATGGCTGTCCCTGGCATTGGCCTCGAAATCGAGATCACTCCAACGCAAGGACTGACGGCCCCAAATCAGGGAACGCCCGCCAACCTGATAGCCCCTGTACCATTTGAACGGGTGTTCAGGGTCCGAGATATAAGGGTGATCCACATCCTTGACGAAATACTGTTGTGAGTATTCGTTGAACAACCAATGGGTGCTTTGCAGGGCATAATCCCGCTGTTGTTCCTGCCGTGAACCTTCTCCCCTGAACTGCATTTCCCAAGGCGCCTTGTGCTCGGTCGTGTAGTCCTTGATATGTTCTACATTGCGGCCACGTTCCAGCATCAAGACCTTAAGCCCGGCCTCACAGAGTTCCTTCGCCGCCCAACCGCCCGTGATCCCCGAACCAATGACGATGGCGTCGAATTGCGTGAAATCGGATTTACTTTGTGCGTTCATATGAACTTGTCCAGTGGTGAACCGAAGAAAAAGACGCGGTCATCTTCTTTCCACTCGACGCATCCATCATAACTTCCGGGAACGGGCAGGTATCGAATTTCCTGGGTCGCGCCGACTTCCGAGGTATAGTAACCAACCAGGGTAAGCTCCTTGAGCACCTGGAAAAACGGCGTAGCACCGCCACGCTGCGAGTTTGCGGCTTTCTGCTCCAGTCCGGTCAATATCGCGTCCTGATGAGCAGCGCTCAACTCAATGTAATCACTTCCGTAATTGCTGCGACTCAGGTCCCCAACCTCATCGATCCCTGCTATAAACCGCTTTGCATCTTCTGCCAAAAGCCCCTTCTCAAGGATGAGTTCAATAAAATCGGGCACGCCGGCCTCCATGGCGCCAGGCGTATCGGTGGCAGGTATGATGCGCTCAACCAGTGCTTCCAGGCAACGGCGCCTTTGCGAATTGAGCACTCCTTTCAGTTCGCCTGCGTTCGCCACGGCAACCAGAGCCTGCTGTACGGTTGCAGACATCATTCCACCGAATAAGGCTGAGGCAGCAAGAAAAGTGCGGCGCTTCATACGGAATATTCGAGGTTTCTGAGATAGTGGTAGGCGCGCCGCGCAGTAGCCAGCGCATCGTCCGGAAGATCGACTTCCACGTAGGCGTGTCTGACGCCGGTTCTGTCCATCTCTGCCATTATCGCGCCGAAGTCCACCGCACCGTCTCCAGGCGTTACCAATTGAGTCATCTCAGGGATGGGAGCCCGGTCCGATGCTTCACTGCGCGGCCGCCCCGGATCATAATCTTTCATGTGGGTTGCGATAAATCTGCCCGGATAACGAACAAGATAGTCGCTTGCTTCCACGCCGGCGACTGCCGCCCACCCCGCATCGAGCTCCATTTTCACGAGGTCCGGGTCGGTGTGTCTCATGATAAAGTCATATGCGGTTTCCTCGCCCACACAGGCAAACTCCATATGGTGATTATGAAACGCGAAACCCATTCCATGCTGCCTGAATGTCTCTCCGAATCCATTCAGACGGTCCACAATCCGTTTGACCTGGTCAAGGCCCGTAACGCCGGTTACTGTCACTCCATCTGGAGTAATTGACAGAAATTCAGGAGGCATACCCAGGATCAGGTATTCGATGCCAATCTCCTTTGCCGTTGCGGCTATCCGGCCAAGGTTTTCCGCACGGCCGGAAAACTGGGCGGTCGGCACTCGTACACCCAGATCATCAAGCAAGTACCTGAATTCTCTGGCGCTATACCCGTAGAGAGGGTCGTCAAGGAATATCGAACCGCCAAAACCAACCATTTCAAATTCGCGATACCCGATTGCGGCTATAGCCTCGATCGTGCCTCTGAAATCATCAGCCAGCAAATGACGTACGGTAAATAGTTGGAAACCCAGGTTTTCCCGAATTCCACCCCCTCTCCTGGACGAAGTAGACGACTGCGCCAGATTTGAATTGCTTAACAAACCGCCGGCAGCAAGGAGCGCCAGCTTGATGCAAGTTCTTCGATCCATGCAATCACATCTCGTAGCCGATTCGTACTCCGTATGTCCTGGGCTCAGCCAACTGAAACTGAAGGCCATGGCCGGGAAAAGATTGCATCAATGACCTCACGTCTTCATTTTCAATATTGTTTACATACCCCTCAACGTAGAGGTTGCCTCTAGGGTGGCGGTACCCCACCACGATATCCGTCTTGGTGAAGGATTCCTGTTTGTCGATCGGTTTATTGAATTCCCTTAGGTACATATCATCATTGAAATAGAAATTGATACGGGGGGTGAGTGTACCCATCGCGCCGAGATTGAACTGATACTCCGCCCCGATATTTAATGTCCAGTTGGGTGAATTGGTCAGGTCCTTGCCGGCGAGGTCCTCCGCCGTCAATCCGGGGATAGTTGGATCGTCGGTTATGAATTCGTCGTATTCAGCATCGAGGTATGACAAGGCAAAATCGAACAGGGCATTCTCCATCAATACGGCCTTGCCTTCCAGTTCAAATCCCCAGTTTGTCGCGGCCGCAGCATTATTGGTAAACAACCCCGGCAGATTATTCGGGCCGGTCCCTACCGAGGAGACCTGCAGGTCGGTATAGTCCATGTAGAAAACAGAAGTATTCAGTTGCAGCCGGCCGTCGAGCAAGGTGTGCTTCGCACCGAGTTCATAGGATTTCACATCCTCTTTCAGATAGGGAAAACCCACCCCATCACTGAAGCCGCCCGCCTTGTAACCGGTGCCTGCACTGAAGTAATACAATGCGTCATCGGAAAAATGCCAGTTGATCCCCGCTTTCCAGTCGGTGCTTGTCGACGTGGTTTTGCCTATATTCGGACTTATGCCTACCACCAGCCGGTCTGCAATAACGGTTCTGGTCTCACCATAACGGGCCTTCTCATCATCCGTGTAGCGTACGCCGCCAACAAGCTCAATCTGCTCCGTGAGACTGAGGTCCACCTGACCGAACACGGCCTTCGTAAGTGATCCGGTGCTGTACTGGTCAAACACCAGGCTGATCCCCCCCGGGTTAGGGTTGAACACCAGGTGAACATCCTGATCTTCGTCGAAGTAGTACAGACCGCCCAGCCAGCGAAGCCGTGCGTCCGGGTCGGTTGAATTGACTCTGAATTCATGGGACCAGGACTGGCTGTTCTGGGAGAACGGGCCGAATTCGCAGACACTGTCACCACTGAATATGGCAAACGCGCCGATGGGTGTCGTCTGATCACAGTCCTGGAGTTGATTCTTGATATCATCGACCTGCCTGGCGCCTAAATACGTCATCTCCATATTCCCGAACTGCCAGTTTATCTCGGTGGAAATACCATACACGTCAATTGCAATTGAATTCTGCGAGTCCAGGGAAAAAACACGCTCGTCGCTGGGATCTTCAATCAGGTTGACAAACGCTCTGGATTGTCCGACACCCCTGGTCTCCTGGTAGTTCGCTGATACCAGGACAGAAAGGTTATCTGTCGGTCTTGCCAGGATGTGTCCGCGGGCCGCAAATTGGTCAGCATCATTGGTATTTTTTATTGACTTCACCACGCGGTCGTTGATGTTGAAACCGTCCCGGTCATTGGTCAGTACCGCTGCCCTCAGCATGAGCCGATCATCGATAACCGGCACATTGATCATGCCTGTCGCGCTGATATTATCGTAGTTCCCGTAAGATACCTCTGCCGATGCATCGAATTCATTTACCGGTTTATTCGTAATGATGTTAACATTGCCTGCGGTCGCATTTCGCCCGTAAATCGTTCCCTGGGGGCCTCTTAACACTTCTACGCGCTCAGTATCGAAAAATAGCGCCCTCGCCCCCCTTGGGCGCGGACGATAAACGCCATCGATATGTACCGCGACTGCGGGGTCACCCACCTCCGTCGTATTATTGGATTGAATCCCCCTGACGTTGATGATGAAATCCTCGCGACTGTCCGCAACCCGCATGTTCGGCACCAGGCTGATCAGATCGCTGATATCGCGCACGCCCATACGCCTTATCATGTCTCCGGTGACTGCAGTGATGGAAATCGCAGTATCCTGCAGTGTGGCCTGGCGTTTTTCCGCGGTGACGACTATTTCTTCGAGTACGCCCGCATCAGGGTTATTATCAGTCTCCTGGCCCATGGCGCCGGGTGTTGCAACTAGCGATACAAAGAACATGGTCAAAGCAGTATGGAATGACCGCTTGATTAGTTGGCTGCTCATATGATCCCCCATTGTTCATATCAGACAATTACTGCGAAACCGTGATGACTCCGCAATCGGCAAGACAAACGGAAAAAACCTCTTTTCTCCAGCAGTATTTTAGTTAAAGCAAATGCAATTTTCCGAATTATTTACAATTTGCGGCAATATCTCATTTACCGCGTGATAATATTACCACTTGCCGAGAGTGATTCAGGGGGGACAATCCATGAGAACAATCAGAGGCCCGGCAATTTTCCTTGCGCAATTCGCCGGTGATCAGGCTCCGTTCAATCATCTGGACTCCATTGCCGAATGGGCTGCATCATTGGGCTTTAATGGTATCCAGATCCCTGCCTGGGACAACCGCATATTTGATTTATCGAAAGCAGCAGAAAGCGAAGTTTATTGTGATGAAGTGAAGGGTATTGTCGGGCAGTACGGTTTGGAGATTACTGAACTCGCAACACACCTGCAGGGACAGTTGGTGGCTGTGCATCCTGCCTATGATGCCGCCTTCGATGGTTTCGCCGCTGCTGAAGTGCGTGGCAATCCCGCTGCCCGCCAGCGCTGGGCTACAGAACAGATGCATAACGCAGCCAAGGCATCCGCAAATCTTGGCTTATCATCCCACGCTACGTTTTCCGGGGCATTGGCGTGGCCGTATGTCTATCCCTGGCCGCAGCGTCCGGCGGGTCTGGTTGAAACAGCCTTTGATGAACTGGCAAAACGCTGGCTGCCGATCCTGGATGTGTTTGACGATGCCGGGGTTGACCTGTGTTACGAGATCCACCCGGGAGAAGATTTATTTGACGGCACAACTTTTGAAATGTTCCTTGAAAGAGTCGATTCTCACCCCCGTTGCAACATTCTGTACGATCCAAGCCATTTCGTTTTGCAGCAACTTGACTACTTGTCCTTTATCGATATCTACAGGGAAAGAATCAAGGCATTTCATGTCAAGGATGCAGAATTCAATCCCAGTGGCCGCCAGGGAGTTTATTCGGGTTATCAGCCCTGGATAGACCGGGCAGGCCGTTTTCGTTCCCTGGGAGACGGTCAGGTTGATTTCAGTTCCATTTTTTCAAAAATGGCTGCAAACGCTTTCGACGGCTGGGCGGTACTCGAATGGGAGTGCTGTTTGAAACATCCGGAAGACGGGGCTCGTGAGGGGGCTGAATTTATTAGGGAACATATCATACGGGTAACGGAGCGTTCCTTTGATGATTTTGCCGATAGCGGTACCGATGAGGCAGCCAATAGGCAGCTCCTGGGGCTTTTATAACAGACTTGTAAGGCTTCCACCATGACAGATTTAACTTCGGGAAGGCGGCTTCGGCTCGGTATGGTAGGCGGGGGGCAAGGCGCTTTCATTGGGGGAGTACACAGGATAGCCGCACGACTCGATGATCGATATGAACTGATAGCGGGCGCTTTGTCCACCGACCCTGATAGAAACCGGATTTCCGCCGGTGAACTGCTGATCGACCCGGGCAGGTGTTACGCTTCATATCAGGAAATGGCAGAGACCGAAGCGGAACGGGATGATGGCATAGACGTTGTCGCCATTGTTACACCCAATAATGTCCATTACGATGCGGCCAGGGCGTTTCTGGAGGCCGGTATTCACGTTATTTGTGATAAACCGTTAACAACCAGCCTGGAGGATGCCAGGTCTTTGGCCCGGCTGGTCAAAGAGAGCGGTTTGATTTTTGTACTGACGCATAATTATACCGGATACCCCCTGGTGCGTCAGGCGCGTGAAATGGTGCGGCAAGGTATTTTAGGCCGGATCCGCGTTTTACAAATGGAGTATCCACAAGGATGGCTGGCAACCAAGATAGAAGATGAAGGGCAAAAACAGGCTGAATGGCGCACCGATCCGGAACGCAGTGGCCCGGCGGGCTGTGTCGGCGATATTGCGACACATGCGATTCATCTGGCCTGGTTCATTACGGGTCTTGAAATAGAAGAACTGGCTGCCGACCTGCATACCTTTGTGGAAGGACGTCAGCTCGATGATAACGCGCACGTTTTGCTGCGGTTCACCGGAGGCGCAAAGGGAATGTTATGGTCCAGCCAGGTAGCTCCAGGCAACGAAAATGCCCTGCGCATCCGTATTTACGGGGAGAAAGGTGGTTTGGCATGGGACCAGGAGAACCCGAATATCTTAACTTGGAGTCCATTAAATGACGTGCCACAGAAACTGACGCGCGCCGGGAACAAGCTGGGACAGGCTGCCGAACTGGCCACGCGCATACCGGCGGGACATCCTGAAGGTTACCTGGAAGGATTTGCCCAATTGTACAAGGATACGGCGGAGCGAATCATCGCAATGATGCAAAACCGCGAACCAGACCCTGCATCCCTTCTGGTACCGACAGTTGACGACGGTGTGCAAGGTGTCCGCTTCATAGAGAAGTGCGTCGAGTCACATTACCTCGGCGGTTCCTGGGTGGTATTCTGATACCTTTCGTCAAAACGCAATCTATCCGGGGGGTAGAGCAACAATGAGTGAGAATGGCTTGGACAGACTGCGCGGAGAGCGCATTCTTCATACGGTTGCCTTTCGTTTGCGATATGCGAAGGATGCGGCAGAAACACGGATTTTTCTATATGACGCAGAACTTATTCTGACCGGCATACCCCAGGTTGAGAATTTTCAGGTTCTGAGAGAAGTCAGCGAAAAGAATGATTTTGAGTTCGGTTTCTCAATGGAGTTTGAAAACCGGGCTGCCTACGATGCCTACAACACACACCCTGCCCACCAGGCATTCGTGACGCAACGCTGGCTCAAGGAGGTGGCGGATTTTATGGAAGTAGACTACATGGGAACGAGCTGAATCATCCCCGCAAGGATACAATAGACCGGGTCGTCACAAAGAGATCGCGTCAATATGTATCCCTGGTTAGTCGCGGATGTGGGGGGCACTAATATACGTTTCAACCTCGTGACCAACCGTGACGTCTACACAGGCGCTTACCTGTTTTCAGAACATCGGGATTACACAGTATCGAATTTCGATACATTTTATGACTGCCTTTCAGAGTACATTTCCACTCTCGCAGACCGGGCACCAAAATATGCCTGTATAGCGGTGGCAGGGCCCGTGGGGCCCGATCGCGTTCAACTTACCAACGCGGAGTGGTGTTTCTCTGTTCAGGAACTTCGCCGGCTGTTTTCATTTGAACATCTCGAGGTAATTAATGATTTCTTCGCCCTGGCCTGCTCCCTGGCTCATCTGAAGACCAGAGATTGCATACAGGTTGTGCCGGGTGAACCCAATGAAAATGGTGTTAAAGCCGTTGTCGGTCCTGGCACCGGTTTGGGAGTGGCGGCGCTGATAAAGCATCACGATGCCTGGCTTCCCGTGTCAACTGAAGGCGGACACAGCGCATTCTCTCCGCAAACCCCGCGCGAACTGGAAGTGTTTATAGCGCTGCAGAAGAAGCTGCGTTACGTGGCTGTCGAAAATATATTATCAGGCCCCGGGTTGGTGAATATATATCAGACACTCGGATCGCTGGATAACTGCGAACGAAGAGAACTCGCGCCAGCACAGATAACTGCCCGCGCGCTTGCAGGAACAGACTCTCTTGCACAGGAAACACTGGATATATTTTGCGCAACATTGGGCACAGTCTGCGGCGATTTTGCCTTGTGTTACGGCGCAACAGGCGGTGTTTATCTTGCCGGCGGCATATTGCCGGTTATAAGGGAATATTTGGTGCGCAGTGAATTCGCGGACAGGTTCAGACAGAAGGGTATTATGTCTTCATACCTGGATGCTATACCCGTTAGACTGATAGTCCACGGTGAACTGGCGTTAATCGGCGCTGCCGCCTGGTTACAAAGCCGCTCCACCTGCTGACAGACATGATTAAATTACCGCTGAAACGACCTGCTGTTTTATTCTGGATAGCCATACTGGCATTGACATCCGCTGCCATCAGCCTGTCATTGAGAGTGGCTGTATCGGATGAAATATCAGTTGAACTGTTCAATCCGATCGATCCCGCCAACTCCGTCACCCTGATGACACAGGCGCTTGGAGTCTCCTTTTTAGGGTTTGCCATTACCTTGTTTTTGGGAAGCCTGGCTCTGGATTTTATCGGCATCCGCAGGATGTTGTCTTTTTCCGGAATTGCTTTCACTGCCGGGGCGCTACTGGTGATATTTTCAGATTCCTTGGCGGAAGGTGAAACTGTTTACAGAATCGTCTGGCTCGGCATGGCATTGCAGGGTCTGGGCTGGGGTGCGGTAGAAGCAGCCATCAACCCGTTGGCCGCGACCATATATCCGCAAGACACGACTCACCGCATCAACGTGCTGCATGCCTGGTGGCCTGCCGGGCTGGTGATAGGAGGGCTTTGGGCTTTGGCAGCCGGCAGGATGGCGCTGGACTGGCGCGTTATTCTCAGCGTGCTGATGTTGCCGGCCATGGCAACGACTTGTCTCAGCCTGGTCTCAGAATTCCCGCAGACACAGCGAGTACAGTCCGGGGTGAGTTTCAGGGACATGGTGTATGAGATCATTCGCCGTCCGAGCTTCTTTATCTGGTTTGGCGCCATGTTTCTCACCGCTGCATCAGAGCTTGCGCCGGGACAACTGGTTGAACTTATCCTTACTCAAACGGTCGGCATGCAGGGCATCATCATACTGGTCTATGTGAGCGGCATGATGTTCGTTTTTCGCCATTTTGCCGGGCCGCTCTCACGTTATCTCTCTCCGGTAGGTTTGTTGTGGTGCTCCAGCCTGCTTGCAGCTATTGGCCTGTTCCTTCTCAGTACAGCTTCTTCACCCGCCGCCGCGATAACAGCAGCAACATTCTGGGGCGCCGGCGTTTGTTTTATGTGGCCTACCATGCTGGCCCAGGCGGCTGAGCGCTACCCTCGCGGCGGACCCTGGACAATTGGCCTGATAGGTACGGCCGGCGCCTTGTCAATCCATTTCGTACTGCCGCAATTCGGCGCTGTTTATGACAAGGCCAGAGTAAACGCAGCAGGTGGCGAACCGGCCCTGGCAGAGCTCAGCGGTTCTCAATTGGATCAGGTGGCGCGCATTGCGGCGGAGGAGACTTTTCAAACAATCGCTATTCTTCCCTTGGTTCTCCTCATAATCTTTGGCATTGTCTTCATTTATGAAAGGTTTCGAAACAAAATATGAAATGAAATCAGATGCCCTAACTAACCCCTGATTGAGACTGCCTGACATTTTGTTGTCTGGCCCGGTTTGCCGGATTAGAAGTAATCCTGAAGTGAAAATGCAATGTATTCGTCCCCGGATTTCAATCCGGATTTACCGCCTCCCGCCGCGATCACAACATATTGTTTGCCGTTGACTTCATAAGTTGCGGGCGTGGCAAACCCCCCTGCCGGTAACTGGTAATCCCAAACGACTTCTCCCGTGTTCTTGTTGAATATGCGAAACTTTTCATCCATTGTCGAGGCAATAAAGACCAGACCTCCTTTTGTCACTACGGGTCCGCCGTAGTTTTCCGTTCCTGTATTCCCGATACCCTGCCTGGCCAGATCCGGGTATTCGCCCAACGGAACCTGCCAAACAATCGCTCCCAGGTTCAAATCTATCGCCGTTAACGTTCCCCATGGAGGTTTGATGCCCGGATAACCGTCAGGGTCCAGCAATCTTTTGTAACCGGTATGACGATAAGGAACATCCGTCCTGATTTCAGCTGGAGACTCATCCCTGCTTTCCCTGCTTGCATCCACATCCGTTTCATTCAGATAGTCGAGCAGCAATAAAATATTTTCAAATCCAAGTTGCGGAAGGCCCTGCATGCGACCTTTACCATTTCTTATGATTGCTGCAATAACAGGATAAGACAGCTTGCCTCCCACATTCAGCAACGACGGGAAGTCCTTGCCTATGCCTTCACGATCAATTCCATGGCAGCCGGCACAATATTTCAGATAGATCGTCCTGCCCGGATTGTGTGTGTCATCCGTGATATCAACCAGTTCAAAGGACCATGGCAATTCGGTTGCATTCACATAGAGCAGATTGGACTCCGGGTCATAAGCTGCCCCTCCCCATCCCGCGCCACCATCGAAACCGGGATATATGATTGTATCTTTTGAGACGGCGGGAGGAATATACGGTTCCCCCGTGCGCATATCCTTCAATTGAGTTTGTATATACAGGCGCGCACGCTCCGAAAGTTCAGTTATATCCTCGGCGGTGAAACTTTGCCGGGTAAATGCCGGCGGCTTGAGCGGCACGGGCTGGGTCAGCGCTGTCACTTCGCCGGGGACATCGGATTTTCTTACCTGTCGTTCCTCTACAGGGAACAGCGGTGTTCCGTTCAGCCTGTCAAACAGGAACACGAATCCGGACTTCGTTACCTGGGCAACAGCGTCAATCGATTTGCCTCCGTGATTGACTGTTACCAGATTGGGAGTGGAAGCGAGGTCCCGATCCCACAAATCATGACGGACAGTTTGAAAATGCCAGAGTCGCTCACCCGTGTCGGCTTTCAGTGCAATCAGACTATTGGCGAAAAGGTTATCGCCTACACGATTGCCTCCATAAAAATCATAGGACGGTGAGCCGGTCGGCACATAGACGATGCCGTTTTCCTCATCCAGGCTCATTCCGGCCCATGCATTAGCACCTCCGACTTTCTGCCATGAATCCGGCGACCACGTCTCATAACCAAACTCGCCCGGGTGTGGAATTGTATGGAATATCCATTGCATTCTTCCTGTTTTGACATCGTAAGCACGGATATGGCCCGGTGCTGCTCCCGGAGTTTCGCCGGTTCTTGATCCCAGAATTATAAGGTTCTTGTATATTACCCCCGGGGTAGTGATATCGACTTGCTGTTCCTGGGGCTTACGATCAAGGCCGACGCGTAGGTCCACTTTGCCATTTTCTCCAAAGGATTTTATTATTTTTCCGTTGTCAGCATTTAACGCGTACAGGTAAGGGCCGGCGCCAAACAGGATTCGTTCATCAGTACTATCGCGCCAATAGGATAGGCCCCGATTGATCCCCTGCCCCACACTGGCCCCCTGAAAGGGATCAAAGCGCCAGATCAACTTACCCGTTGCAGCGTTCAGTGCGAAGACTTTAAGTTTTGGGGAAGTACCGTACAAAAGCCCATCTACGACAATGGGGTTACACTGGATTTGGCTACCCTGCTCTTCAGCATCACCCGTCGAATAGCGCCAGGCTACCTGCAGCCGACTGACATTGCTTAGGTTGACCTGATCCAGTGAAGAATATTTGGTGTGGTGATTGTCACCACCATAGGTTTCCCATGTTGTAAACCTGTTTTCGCCCGAACATGGGATTACCCACAAATATAAGATACACAGGACGCTATATTGTTTCATTCTCCCGCGTAGAGCGATGGATAATGAAGAATACATACGGAGTGCGACGCCAGCCTTTAACTTTAGTTCAACAAATGTAACTTCTTCAACGGCGAAACATCAATCGATCTGAATACCGGGTAAACACTGATCCGGTCCCCTTGTTGAACAGCATAGGAAAAATCCACAGATTCGCCGTTCGCGATGATCAAATCCACGTCCGTAGCCGGAACAGCCAGTAATCCAATCAAATCCCTGACCGTATTTTGCTCCACACAGGAGATATTTAATCGCCGCTGCCGAAACGCCCGGTGCAGATAAATATGGGTGTGACTGAAAGTGTGGTCAAGCGACCTGTTGCCAATACTCATCCCACAGG
>JAPPLI010000085.1 GCA_028819495.1 Gammaproteobacteria bacterium
TCCCGGCACGGCGCGCCTTGCGCTCAACCGCTTCCCGACCCGCTGAACATGTCAAAATTAGCTGGAAAGAGTACTAACTCTATCCAGATGATATTGTCATGTTTCGGCTGGGTTCCTTAGTTATCCTCTCCGGGGTTGCGGGGCTGCTGGCGGGCAACCTCTTTGCAGGCCTTTCACTCGGGTTCCTCATCTGCCTGGTATGGCAATACCGCATACTGAAAAATATCAGTAAATTCCTGCGTAACGGCGGTGAACAGAACCCGCCTGATACCCCCGGCATCGTCAATGAGATAGTGCGGGAAATTGGATTCCTGCGCGCCCGGCATAAACAGCGTGAGGACAAGCTTACCGATCACCTGTCGCGTTTCGAGGAAGCAATAGAAGCCTTGCCCGATGCCGTTATCATCATGGATGCAAACGGCCATGTTGAATGGGCCAATGAAAAAGCTTCTGAGTATCTGGGAATCCGCAGTTCCGGGGATCGGAGGCAACGGTTGTCTCATATTATCAGGCAGCCTGAGTTACTGGATTTTCTTGCCCAGACAGATAAGGATAACCCGCGTAATAGTCTGGTAATCGCATCTCCCGTTAATCCGGACATCAGCCTGGAAATCAGAATTACCAGGTATGCTGAATCTTCCCTGTTACTGGTGGCTGGAAATGTTACGGATATACAGCGCACAAACCGTATGCGCAAGGATTTTATCGCTAACGCCTCCCATGAACTGAGAACCCCGCTCACGGTAATATCCGGTTACCTTGAAGCAATAGACAGCGAAGCTAATGATATTTCAACCGAGTGGCAACCGCGCATAACACAGATGCGCAGTCAGACCCGACGCATGCAGAACCTGATAGAAGACTTGCTGAAATTGTCCCGGCTGGAGAGCAAGCCCTCTGCAGACCTGAACAATGAGGTGGATATCGCAGAGTTGGTTTCGGTTATTCACGACGAGGCACAGACCTTGAGCGGCGACCAGAATCATACTTTCACCCTGGAAATCCAGGACGATCTGATAGTGAAGGGGGACCAGGACAGTCTTTACAGCGCCTTTTCCAATATTCTCTTCAATGCGGTGCAATACACGCCGTCAGGCGGTGTGATCGATATAAGATGGTATCGTACCGGGACGGGCGCTTGTCTGGAAGTGACCGATTCGGGCGAGGGTATCCCGGCTGAGCATATCCAGCGCGTGACTGAGCGTTTCTACCGGGTCGATAAGGGACGCTCCAGGGAAAAAGGCGGGACGGGCCTGGGGCTTGCGATTGCCAAACACGTCATGGTCCAGCACGAGGCCGAGTTGAAAATAAGCAGTGAACCAGACAGTGGAACAAGGGTTAAATGCCATCTGCCGGCACATCGGGTGATTGCCTTTAAACAGACGTCGGCCGCAGAGAATTAGCGGAAGGAAGAAACCGCGTTAAGAACCCCGGGGTCAGAGTAAAAAATACACGACAACAGACCAGTATCCCCACCGGTGAGGTGTTTTTTACTCTGACCCCATATATCAAAAAAAACAAGAAAAGATACAGCTGTCATATTTTCTTAATAATTCTATTGTTCAATTGCGTTCTGGTACTCAGAGAGATGACAACATGAAAAGCAAACTTCTATTGTGCACGACCCTCATGGTAACAAGCATCGTTACCGGGCCGGTGATAGCTGTTGATTTGGACCCGAACCTGCCTGATTACAACAAGTCCAGTGGCGTATCAGGCAACGTCATCAGTGTAGGATCCGATACCCTGGCGAACCTGATGACCCTGTGGGCGGAGGAATTCAAAAAACTCTACCCCAACGTCAGCGTGCAGATCCAGGCGGCGGGCTCTTCAACAGCGCCGCCGGCGTTGACGGAGGGGACCGCCAACTTCGGCCCCATGAGCCGCAAGATGAAAAATAAGGAAGTCGCAAGCTTTGAGACAAGACACGGTTACAAACCAACGCCTATCGGAGTGGCCATTGATGCCCTGGCCCTCTATGTCCACAAGGACAACCCGATTGAAGGCATGACCATTCCGCAGGTCGATGCGGTTTTCTCCGCGACCCGTAAATGCGGTCATCCGCAAGATATCACCCGCTGGGGCCAACTGGGCCTGACCGGGGCCTGGGACAACCGGCCGCTCCAGTTATACGGACGCAACTCGGTGTCAGGCACCTATGGTTACTTCAAGAAAGTGGCGCTTTGCAAGGGCGACTACAAGAATAATGTCAATGAGCAGCCCGGTTCTGCCTCCGTTGTGCAGGGGGTGACCAAGTCTATCAATGGCATCGGTTATTCCGGTATCGGTTACAAGACATCGGGTGTGCGCGCCGTGCCGGTGAGCAAGCATGGCGCAGACTTTACCGATGCCACGCCGGCTAATGCCGTTGCCGGGGCCTATCCCCTGGCGCGGTTCCTCTATGTCTATGTGAACAAGTCGCCGAATGATCCGCTCCCCCCCCTGGAGCGCGAATTCATCAGGATGATCATGTCGAAAACAGGTCAGGAAGTGGTCGTCAAGGATGGCTATATCCCCCTGCCTGCCAGGATCGCCGGCAAGCAGCTTGCCCTGATCGGCGCCGTTGACATGGCCAGCAACTGACCCCGTTATTCGTTCTTCCATGGGCGATGTAAACACCACATCCCTGCTGGCTGATTTCAACTCGCCGGCCGCGCAAAAACATCGCTTTTACCGCCATCTGAAGGATGTCATGATGCGCTATATGATGGCGCTGGGCGGCATCAGTGTGATCATCGCCATTGTGCTGATTGCGTTTTACCTGGTCTACGTGGTGTTGCCCATGTTCAAATCGCCGCATATTGAACAGGTGGCGAGCTACCCGGTTCCCGACGGTACAAAAACGGAAACGTTGTATTACGCCATGGAAGAACAACGTGAAATCGGTCTGCGGGTTACCGGCGAGGCTGCCATCGTGTTCTTTGATACTATGGACGGCAGCCTGGTTGACCGGCAATTCCCGGTGAAAGAGACCCTGGCGGATGTCAGCGCGTTCGCTGCCGGTGACCCGTCACAGCGGTTGCTTGCCATCGGACTGGATGACGGCACCGCCCTGCTGGCGCTCCATGAATACCAGGTGAGCTACCCTGATGACGTGCGCGTCATTCTCCCCCGGATAGACTGGCCCGCAGGCGAAACGCCGGTAACAATTGACGAATCAGGCAGGTCGATTAAGTTGATTGCGGCGCAGTACGATGAGGAGCAGCTCACCGTTGCCGCGCTCACGGAGGATCAGCGCCTGCTGTTGATGAACAGGACCGAGGAAGAGTCGTTTTTCAGTGATGCGGCCGAAATCACTATAACAAAAAGTCAAATCCCGGTTGCGGGTCAGGTCAACCACCTGTTAATGGACGTGGAACACCGGGAACTCTACGTTGCCGAACAGGGCGGGTTGATTTCCTATTACGATATAAGTAATAAGGCTGAACCGGTACTGGTGCAGAGAGTGCAGGCCGTCGCTGCCTCGACGGACATTACCAGCCTGTCCTTTCTCAGCGGGGGTATTTCCATCCTGGTAGGCGGTTCCAATGGGAACATTACGCAGTGGTTTCCCGTTCGCGATCAGGAAAATAACTATACCCTGGAAAAAATACGCAGTTTCGCCTCGCAGTCAGCCGGGATTACGTCCATCGCCCCGGAGTATTTCAGGAAAGGCTTCCTGGCGACGGATGATGCCGGCCACCTGGGCATTTATCACACGACTGCGCACCGTACCGTGGAACTGGAAAAAATCAGCGATAACAGGCTGGTTCAACTGGCTGTGGCGCCGCGGGCCAACGCCATGCTGGTTGAGGATGATACCGGCATGCTGCAATTCTGGGAGATAGATAATGAACACCCGGAAATATCCTGGTCGTCAATCTGGGGCAAGGTCTGGTATGAAAGCCGGGACAAGCCGGAATATATCTGGCAGTCGTCCTCCGCCAGCAGCGATTTTGAACCGAAATTCAGCCTCACGCCTTTGGTATTCGGCACATTGAAGGCCGCATTTTACGCCATGTTGTTTGCCGTGCCCCTTGCTATCATGGGCGCGGTATATACCGCCTATTTCATGTCGGCAGTAATGCGGGATATCGTCAAACCCACTATTGAAATCATGGCGGCATTGCCTACCGTCATACTCGGCTTTCTCGCGGGCCTGTGGTTTGCCCCGTTCGTCGAGCAGAACATGCCGGGCCTGTTTTTATGTTTCCTCCTGTTACCGCTCAGTGTGATCATCTCGGCTTACTGTTGGAACATGCTCCCCGATGACCTGCGCCACAGGGTCCCCGAGGGCTGGGAGGCGGTACTGCTTGCGCCGGTTATCATCGGTACCGGCATAATCTCATTCGCCCTCAGCCAGCCTCTGGAGATAGCGTTATTTGCAGGGAACATGCCCCTGTGGTTGACAGATGAATTAGGTATCACTTACGACCAGAGGAACTCGCTGGTCGTGGGCATCGCCATGGGATTTGCCGTCATTCCCATTATATTTACCATCTGTGAAGACGCGGTTTTCGGTGTGCCCGAACACCTGACAATGGGATCACTTGCGCTGGGCGCAACTACCTGGCAGACCGCAGTGAGAGTGGTGCTGCTGACCGCCAGCCCGGGAATCTTCTCCGCGGTCATGATAGGTTTCGGCAGGGCCGTGGGCGAGACCATGATCGTACTCATGGCGACCGGAAATACGCCTATCATGGACATGAATATCTTCGAAGGGTTTCGCACCCTGTCCGCCAATATCGCTGTGGAGATGCCGGAGTCCGAAGTTGACAGCACCCACTACCGCATTCTGTTCCTGGCCGCCCTGGTGCTGTTCCTGGCGACGTTCCTGTTCAACACCATAGCCGAGGTCGTCAGGCAAAGGTTGCGGGTGAAATACAGTTCGCTATGAAAAGGCAGGCTTCAATCAAAAACTGGTTCAACAGCGGCGAACCCTGGATCTGGCTGAATGCCGGCGCGGTCAGCCTGTCCATTATCATGGTTGTCGGGCTGGTCGCCCTTATCATGGTACGCGGCCTGGGCCATTTCTGGCCGAGCAATGTTGCCGCATTTGACTACACCGATTCGGACGGTACGGTCATTGCCCTGGCAGGTGAATTTGTCGATTACGAATCGGTGCCCCGGGCAAGGTCCGCAGGTAACGACAGCCGTATCGCGGCAGACCTTGAAGTTATCGACCGCAGCCTGGTCAGGATCGGCAACCGGGATTACACGGGTTTCGACTACCGCTGGGTGCTCGACGCCGCCATGCGCAACCTGTCTTACCCGGAACAAATCATGGCCGTGGAGAGGTACGAATGGGGTAACTTCTACGGTTACCTCAAGGCCGTCAAGGAAAATGGCGAGATAGTGGATGCCGACCCGGACTGGGAACTCTTCCAGCAATATGTTGCAGAGAGTGGAGAGATACTGGAGGAGATACACCACATTGAGAAAAACCTGATTGGCGCCGTCAACTACGAGATGGAACGCCTGCGCCTGCGGGAACGGGTACTGGTATTGAATGACGAGCCGCCGGGCAGCCAGGTTTTCGGGGAAATCGAGACCCGGCGCGCCTCCCTGCAGGAGGAATACAACGACTTTACCGCGCGCCTCTCCAACCTGTATGGACAACTGAACAGGGCGTCTTTCGTGGCAACGCTTGCCGGCGGCCAGGAAGCCGAACTGCTGTTTGCCAAGGTGGTCCGGGCATACCGGCCCAATGCCATGAACGTCAAGGACAAGACGGTGTTTTATTTTGAGAAACTCTGGGAATTCGTATCGGGAGACCCCAGGGAAGCGAATACCGAAGGCGGCATTTTCCCGGCCATTTTCGGCACTGTTCTGATGGTGATGATCATGGCCGTACTGGTGACGCCGTTTGGCGTTGTCGCGGCGGTGTATCTGAAAGAATATGCACGGCAGGGTCCGTTTACCCGGCTGATACGCATTGCCGTCAATAACCTGGCCGGCGTGCCCTCGGTCGTTTACGGCGTGTTCGGACTGGGGTTCTTCGTTTATTTTCTCGGCGGCACCATCGACGAACTGTTTTTCCCCGAGTCCCTGCCCGCGCCCACTTTCGGCACCCCGGGCATCATGTGGGCGTCATTGACCATGGCCATATTGACGGTGCCGGTCGTCATCGTTTCCACGGAGGAAGGACTGGCGCGGGTGCCGCGGGCGATTCGCGAGGGCAGTCTGGCTCTGGGCGCCACCAAGGCCGAGACGCTGTGGCGCACGGTCCTGCCCATGACGGCTTCAGCCATGTTGACGGGACTGATACTGGCCATTGCCCGGGCCGCCGGCGAGGTCGCGCCGCTGATGCTTGTCGGTGTTGTCAAACTGGCCCCGTCCATGCCCTTGGACGGGAATTTCCCGTTCCTGCATCTGGACAGGAAATTCATGCACCTGGGATTTCATATCTACGACGTGGGTTTCCAGAGCCCGAACGTGGAAGCGGCCAGGCCGCTGGTATACGCGACCGCTTTCTTATTGATCCTGATCATTATCTTTTTGAACCTGGCTGCAATCAAAGTCCGCAACACCCTCAGGGAAAAGTATCGGGCAGCCGAGCAGCACTGACCGGAATAGAGAATACGTGAACGACCGAACCGACACAGACAAAACAGCACCAGGCACCTACGCCGTGAACCTGAGCGCCGTGACCGGGCATATGGGGAAGCTGTCCCTGGCGGATGAGAAACCCTGTATCTACGTCAACGGTTTAAACCTGCACTACGGCGAAAAGCAGGCTTTGAAGGACATTACCATGGTAGTGCCCGAGAAGAAGGCCACTGCATTTATCGGTCCCAGCGGTTGCGGCAAGTCGACCTTGCTGCGCTGTTTTAACCGCATGAATGACCTTATCGACAATGTTCATACCAGCGGTGAGGTCAGGATCGGCGGAGAGAATATCTTTGCCAAGGCGGTGAACGTGGCTGAGCTCAGAAGGAAAGTCGGTATGGTCTTTCAAAAACCCAACCCGTTTCCAAAATCCATCTATGAAAACGTGGCCTATGGTCTCAGGATCCAGGGCATCAACAGGCGGCAGACCCTGGATGCCGTGGTTGAGAAGGCTCTCAAGAGCGCAGCGCTGTGGGATGAGGTCAAGGACCGGCTTGATGATAATGCCCTGGGGCTCTCCGGCGGCCAGGCTCAACGCCTGGTAATTGCGCGGGCTATTGCAATCGAACCTGAAATCCTGTTGCTCGATGAACCCTGTTCCGCCCTGGACCCGATATCGACCCTGAAAGTTGAAGAGCTGATTTATGAACTCAAAGACAACTATACTATCGTAATAGTGACCCATAATATGCAGCAGGCGGCGAGAGTGTCCGACTACACGGCCTACATGTACCTGGGAGAACTGATCGAGTTTAACGACACGGGCACACTGTTTACCAACCCGGGGGAGAAAATGACGGAAGATTACATAACCGGGCGTTACGGCTGATTCATAGGGGATATGTCATGAGCAACGTTCCACACCACATTTCCAGGCAGTTCGATAATGAACTGGAAACCATACGTTCCGACGTGCTGGCCATGGGCGGACTTGCCGAACAACAGTTTTCCGATGCGCTGGAGGCATTGATTGAGCTTAATGTTTCCCGTGCGGAGAAGGTAATGGAAAACGAGGACAGTCTGAACTCTCTTGAGGTATCCATCGATGAGGAATGTGTGACACTACTGGCGCGCCGGCAACCTGCGGCCGGCGACCTGCGGTTTGTGATTGCGGTGATCAAGACCATTACCGACCTGGAACGCATTGGCGATGAAGCAGACAAGATAGCCAGGATGACCATAAGCCTGGCAGACAAGTCGGGTCAGCGATCCCATTATGTCGGGATAAACACCATGGGTGTTTTCGTAAGGGATATGGTTCGCGACGCGTTGAATGCGTTTGCCCGCATGGACAGCCAGGAGGCCCTGGTTACGGCCAGGAAAGAACCGGAATCCGACGAGCAGTACGGGGCTATCCTGCGGCAACTCATTACCTACATGATTGAAGACCCGCGCAACATCAGCAGTTTTATCGACGCGATGTGGGTGGCGCGGGCGCTGGAACGCATAGCCGACCATGCTCGCAACATCTGCGAGAATGTTATATATTTCGTTGAGGGCAAGGATGTGCGCCATATCAGCATTGAGCAGATGGAAGATGAAGTAAGAGGCGGCTGACCCCGGTTTTGCGCCCGGTGTCAGCTATAACGAACCCGAAGTTGTGTGGACACGCAAAATCTCAGTAACCCCGAATTTTATATCAATCGCGAATTAAGCCTGCTGGAATTCAACCGGCGCGTTATTGCCCAGGCCGAAGACGAATCCATGCCGTTGCTGGAGCGATTGAAGTTCCTCTGCATCGCCAGCACCAACCTGGATGAGTTTTTCGAGATTCGCGTGGCCGGCGTCAAGCAGCAGGTGAAGTACGGTTCCGTTCAGACCGGGCCCGATAACCTCAGCCCGGTGGAAACCCTGAAACAGATTGGCGCCCTTGCCCATGAACTGGTGGGTACCCAGTACTCCGTGCTGAATGACTCGATTACGCCGAAACTGGAGGGGGAGAAGATACATCTTCTGCGACGCAGTGAATGGAAACCTGCCGTGGCGCGCTGGATCAAGCGCTATTTCAACAGCAATGTTCTGCCGGTGCTGAGCCCCATCGGGTTGGACCCGGCGCACCCGTTTCCCCGGGTACTGAACAAGAACCTCTATTTCATCGTCACGCTCGACGGCAAGGACGCGTTCGGACGGGAAACCCGTCTGTCCATAGTCCAGGCGCCCCGGTCGTTGCCCAGAGTGGTGCACCTGCCGGAAGAGATCAGCAGCGGCAAATGGAATTTCGTGCTGCTGTCGTCCATCATCCACGCCCACGTGGATGACCTGTTCCCCGGCATGACGGCGACGGGCTGTTACCAGTTCAAGGTGACCCGGAACAGCGAACTGTTTGTGGACGATGAGGAAGTGGATGACCTGTTGATAGCACTGGAAGGCGAATTGCCGTCCAGAAGGTTCAATGACGCAGTCAGGCTGGAGGTGGCGGATAATTGTCCCGATGAGCTTACCGCGTTCTTGCTGCAACAATTCGAACTGGATGAAGATGATCTCTACAAGGTAAACGGACCGGTAAACCTGAACCGGTTAATGGCGATCTATGACCTGGTGGACAAACCTGAACTGACCTTTGCCGGGTTTACCCCCGACCTGCCGCGGCGCTTGCAGAAGAATGGCAACATTTTCGATGCCCTGAAACACGGCGATATCCTGTTACACCACCCGTTCCAGTCCTTTGCCCCCGTCATCGACTTCGTGCGGCAGGCGGCAAACGACCCGAACGTCCTGTCAATCAAGCAGACCCTGTATCGTACCGGCGATGATTCCGCCCTGGTCGACGCACTGAAAGACGCAGCCCGTTCCGGCAAGGAAGTTACCGTGGTGATCGAACTGCGCGCCCGGTTCGATGAAGAGGCCAATATCGAACTGGCCAACGAACTGCAGGAGGCCGGCGCCCATGTCGTCTACGGCGTGGTAGGCTATAAAACCCATTCAAAAATGGTAATGGTCGTACGCCGGGAGGGCAGGAGCCTGCGCCGTTACGTACACCTGGGAACCGGCAATTACCATGCCCGGACCGCCAGGCTGTATACCGATTACGGACTGCTGACCTGTGATAAGGCCGTGGCGGAAGACGTCAACAAGTTGTTCCTCCAGTTGACCGGGCTTGGGCGAGCGTCAAAACTGAAAAAACTGCTGCAGTCCCCGTTTACCCTGTTCAAGTCCCTGCTGGCGTATATAGAACGTGAAGCCGACAATGCCAGGGCCGGCAAGAAAGCGCATATCATCGCCAAGATGAATGCCCTGGTGGACCCGGAAATAATCCGCGCCCTGTACAATGCATCCATGGCAGGCGTGCGCATAGACCTGGTCATACGCGGTATCTGCTGCCTGCGTCCCGGCATCAAGGGCCTGTCGGAGAACATCCATGTACGCTCCATTGTCGGCCGGTTCCTGGAACATACCCGGGTATTCTATTTCCTTAACGGGGGGGAGGAACTGGTGCTTTGCTCCTCGGCCGACTGGATGCCGCGCAACCTGCATCACCGCGTGGAAGCCTGCTTCCCCATCGAGGAGAAGCGGCCCAAGGACCAGGTCGTCAACTACGGCCTGTTGAACTATCTCAGCGACAATACCCAGGCCTGGATCCTGCAGAGCGACGGCACCTACAGGAAAGCCCGCCCCGGCAACCAGAAACCCAGGAACACCCAGCAGCAACTGCTGGAAAACTACTGCCGCTGATCAGAGGCAAGAATTATCTCGTGAGCTCCTGCGCCACCGACCGGGGAATTCCCCGCCGCCGTTTTATGCTGCAGGCCGGCGCAGGTCTCGCCGGAGTAGCGGTATTAAAGGGTCTGCCTGGTTCCTTCGCCTCTGGAATGGCGGAAAACAGGAATAGTATTGTTTCGCTGAGCGCAGTGGAACTCTCCAGGGCAATTCGCAGTCGTGCAGTGTCCTGCAGGGAAGTGATGCGTGCCTACCTGGATCATATCGGGAAGCTCAATCCGGTATTCAACGCGATTGTCTCCCTGCGCGACAGCGAACAATTATTGCAGGAAGCAAACCGGTGCGACAGTGAGTTGTCCAAAGGCATGCAGCGCGGCTGGATGCATGGATTCCCCCACGCGGTCAAGGACCTCGCAGATGCCGAAGGGTTTCCTACCACAATGGGCTCGACGATTTTCAAAAACAATATCGCAACGGGTGATTCCATTTTTGTCCGGAGAATAAGGCAGGCAGGCGCCATCATTGTCGGTAAAACCAACGTGCCGGAGTTTGGTCTGGGTTCCCAGACCTACAACCCGGTTTTCGGTCCCACTCTTAATGCCTTTGATGGACGCAGCACCTCCGGCGGCAGCAGCGGCGGCGCAGCGGCAGGCCTGGCGTTACAAATGTTGCCCGTTGCCGACGGCAGTGACCTGATGGGTTCATTGCGTAATCCTGCCGCCTTTAATAATGTTATCGGCTTTCGCCCGACCCCGGGCCTGGTGCCGTTAAGTGATTCTTATATTGAAGAGCTGCCCTGTAATGGCCCCATGGGCAGGAATGTTCAGGACACGGCCCTGTTGCTGTCGACGATCGCAGGTTATCATGCCTCGTCACCGAGCTCGCTGAACCATGATCCTGCGGAATTTACCCGCCCGCTGGACAGGGATTTCAAGGGTGTAAAGGTAGGTTGGCTGGGTGATTTCAATGGCTACCTGGCGATGGAAGACGGCATTCTTGAGCTATGTGAGAATGCCTTGCAGGGTTTTCGGGATACGGGTTGTATCGTTGACCAGGTGGCTTTGAATTTCTCAATGGAGGAACTCTGGGAAACCTGGCTCACATTTCGCCATTGGCTGGTGCGCGCCAGGGCGCTGCCTTTATATGAGAATACGGAATTTCGTAAATTACTCAAACCGGAACTGATCTGGGAAATCGAGGGTGGGGCCGATATAACAGGCGACCGGGTTGCAACGGCATCCTCTGCCCGGGGAAGATGGTATAAAGCCCTGTTGGAGGCATTTACCAGGTACGATTACCTGGTTTTGCCCACGGCACAGGTCTTTCCTTTCGACGCAAAAATTCACTGGCCGAAATATATTGCGGAGCGAAACATGGACACCTATCATCGCTGGATGGAGGTGGTGGTCCCCGGGACGCTGTCCGGCTGCCCGGTTATTAACGTGCCGGCCGGTTTCAGCGCCGCCGGCCTGCCGATGGGGTTGCAGGTTATCGGTAAACGCTATGCTGATTTTGCGACATTGCAAATGGCCTGTGCCTATGAGCAGGCAACCCGCTGGAATCTGGACAGGCATCCACCGGCTCTTTCCGCTTGATGACCTGCACTCCAGGTTGCTCCCGGCCGGGTTCAGGTCGCTGGTACAGGCAGGGTCGATTCAACCGAACTTCAACGTAAACTCGACCGCCTCGAGGTACACCGCCTCGGCCTCCAGGTCGGCCCGGGTCAGGGCATGGTTGTCCAGCCAGCCGCCGGGGAATTTCAGTGACAGGCTGTCCGTGTCGGCATTCGCCTTGACGTCCGGCGGCGCAGTATAGGAGCGACTCCGGTTCATGACACAGGAAAGCCTGAGCAGTATGGCGAGATGCAGAACTTTTTCCCGGTTGTCAAGAATAGCCTGGTCAAATTCCAGGACGGGAAATTTCCTCCTGTGCGCGCGCACCAGCAGCGACAGGTTCTGCTGTTCCTGGCGCGAAAAACCCGGCATATCGGAGTTGGACAACAGGTATGCGCCATGGCGATGGTATTGGGCGTGGGCGATGGCCAGCCCGATTTCATGCAGTTGCGCCGACCAGAGCAGCGTATCCCTGTCAGCATCATCAAAGCGCCAGCGTTTGCGCACTTGATCAAACAGGGCTTCAGCGGTGCCGGCCACTTTATCGGCCTGTTCCTGATCTACGACGTAGCGCCCTGCGATATCTGCTACGGTCGTCTTGCGGATGTCCTGGTTCCGGTATCTGCCGATAAGCTCATATAGAATACCTTCACGAAGGGCGCCATCGGATATCTGAATATGGTCTAGATCAAGCGCCTCGATAATTGCGTTGAGGATGGCCAGGCCACCTGCAAGAACCGGTTTCCTGCGGTCCGACAATTCTTCCAGGTATAGCTTGTCATAGTGGCCTGCGGCGATCAGCCGCTTACGGAGGGTTTCCACCGCGTTCCGGGAAACGCCGCTTTCACACCAGCCTTGCGCCACGGCAATGTCGGCGATGGCGCGGATTGTCCCCGATGAACCCAGTGCGGTATCCCAACCGATGCGCCGGTATCCGGTTTCAATGGTCTCAAGTTCCGTACGGGCAAATAATACGGCCTCCCGCATGCGCCGTCCGGTAATCTTCCCGTCCGGAAAAAAGCGCTGGCTGACGTTGACGCAGCCCATATACAGACTTTCGGCCACCCTGGGTTGGAATCCTTTGCCGATGATGATCTCGGTGCTGCCGCCGCCGATGTCAATCACCAGGCTGGAGCCATCATGGTTATAGACACTGTGGGCTACCCCGATAAATACCAGCCTGGCCTCTTCCTGTCCGGAAATGATGTCGATGTTGTGGCCCAGTGCCGTCCGGGCGCGCCGGATGAAATCATTGCCGTTATGTGCCAGGCGCAAGGTATTGGTGCCCACCGCTTTCACATTGGTCCTGGGGATTTCCCTGATGCGCTGACCAAGCTGGCGCAGCGACTCCAAAGCCTTTTCGGTTGCCTCCTCGGTCAGGTTGTTGTTGTCGTCCAGGCCCGACGCGATGCGTACCATATCCCTGATCCGGTCGATAATCCGCACCTGACCGTCCTCAAGTTTGGCGACCACCATGTGAAAACTGTTCGATCCCAGGTCGACGGCGGCGAAAGTTTCACTAATGGGAGAACTCATGTTGTAAAATCCACAGAAACAGACCCGTACGCTTCAGAGTAGTCTATGCAGAATAATGTCCGTTTAATACTGCTGCGACACGCCAAGTCCGACTGGCACAGCGGCGTTCCCGGCGATTTTGACCGTCCCCTGGCGGCTCGCGGCCGCAAGGATGCTCCGCGTGTGGGAAAGTGGATGAAAAAAAAAGGCATAGTCCCGGAACTCATACTGTGCTCGCCAGCCGTGCGCACACGCGAAACCCTGGCCGCGGTCAATAGCAGGTTGGGTGTCGGGAATATTGTATACGAAGATGCCATCTATGGCGCGTCACTCGGTGATTTGCTGGGCCTGGTTGAGGAATACGGCCCGGGTTGCGGAAACCTCATGATTACCGGCCATAACCCGGGCATGGACGAATTATTGTGTTTTCTATGCCGCACGAAACCGCCCTTGACTGAGACGGGGAAACTAATGACCACGGCAGCGATTGCGGTACTCGGATTTGCCGGGCCCGGCGCCATGAGCAAAGCGGCGGCAGGCGAGTTGCTGCACCTGGTAAGGCCGGGGGAGTTGTAATCGTATCGTCACGGTTGAAAAGGTTAAGATAGCATAGAATGAATATTAACAGTATGAAGAAGGTGGCCGGATAATGTCGTGGTGGGGAACACTCGCGGGCGGCGCATTCGGCTTCATGCTGGGCGGGCCGCTCGGCGCGGTGCTGGGCGCCGCGGTCGGCAACCGTTTTGACCAGGGCTTGAGCGGCAACTTCGAACAGCCCGGCAGCCGGCGCCGCAGCGCCAGACATGACGGCGACCTGCCGCGCGGCCACCAGTTCCGCATTCAGGCGGCCTTCTTTACCGCCATCTTCTCGGTGGTGGGCCACATCAGCAAGGCCGACGGCAGGGTCAGCAAGGATGAAATCCGCATGGCCACCCGCATCATGGAAGACATGAATCTCTCTTCCGAGCAGCGCGAGGCGGCCAGGGCCCTGTTCAATGAAGGCAAGGAAGACGGCTTCGATCTCCATGCCGTCCTCTCGCAGTTCCGGCGGGAAATCGGGCGGCGCACCACCTTGCAGCGCATGTTCATTGAAATACTCTGTTATGCCGCCTATGCCGATGGCGTGCTGCACCCCGAGGAAAATCACCTGTTGCGCCTGGTCTGTGATGAAATCGGCTACTCCAGTTATGAGCTCGAATCCACCCTGGCATCGGTCTACGCCGAGTTTCATCACCGCCAACAGCGAGATGGCCGCATATCCCTGGACGACGCCTATTCGGTATTGGATGTCCCGGAGAACGCCGGCGACGCTGAAGTAAAAAAAGCCTACCGGCGCCTGATGAGCCAGCACCACCCGGACAAGCTGGTGGCGAAAGGCCTGCCGGAGGAAATGATGAAAATCGCCACCCAGCGAACCCACGAGATTCGCCAGGCGTACGAACGCATCAAGGAACACCGGGGGTTTTAAGGGAAAATCTGCCCGGATACTGCATCCGCCGGTTGCAATGCCTGAGTTCTACAGGCCGGTGTCCAGCTTCGTTGTAACAGAATGTTCACCCGGAATTAATATTGATGTAATTTATCCCGTGCAAATTGGCTGCCCGGATCCGGGGCTGCCGGAAAATCGAAAATGCCGCTTCTATGGTTCTAAGGAGAACAAACATGTATAAAGCGATCTTCAGGTTTCTATACACAGCGCTGCTTACAGGCAGTCTGTCAGTGATGAATGTGCCGGCTCATGCAGCCAACGACGCCTTGCTGGAACTGTTGAAAATTCTCAGGGACAAGGGGGGCATCACCCAACAGGAATTCGAGTTGCTCAGGGACACTGCCCTGGCGGAGACGGGGAACCCTGCGTCGCCAATTGCCGCAGAGACGCCCGCGCAAACACCCGCCGATCCCGTCCCTCAAGTCGTTGCAGCCGCGAAACCGTCACCCGAAATTAACACAAAGGGAAAACTGGAATTCAAGACTGATGAACATAAATTCCGCATCGGCGGGCGCGCCCAGCATGACGTCACCCTGGTCGGCAACGACGGCGATGGCCACGTGGGCAGCAGTGAACACCAATTCCGGCGGGCGCGCATCTACCTGTCCGGCACAGCCTGGGAGCACTGGGACTGGAAATTTCAGTTCGACCTGGAAGACGCCGATGACAGCGGTATGTCCATTGAAGACGTTTTCATCAGGTACAAGGGCCTGGGCCCGGCGAGCATCACGGCAGGCCAGCGCAGGGCGCCGTTCTCTCTCAGCGCCCTGACCAGTTCCAAGTACATAACGTTCATCGAGCGCGCCGCGCCCACCGACCTGTTCGACTCGGAATCCATCGGCATCGGCGGGCGCGTCCCTGGTATTACCCTGGAGCACGCGAGTAAAAATCATACGTTGGCAGGCGGTTTCTACCTGATGCGCCAGCGTTCCGAAAGCGAGACGGATTCCATCGTCGAACGCAAGATCGACGATGGCTGGGGGGTCACGGCGCGTGCCACCTGGCTGCCGGTCAATGTTTCAGGCAAGCAACTGATACATGCCGGCGCTGCGTTCGGGTACAAACATTATCCCAACAAAACGGTGAACCGCTTCCGGGTGCGGCCGGGTGTCTCCGAGGGGGACCGGATCGTGGATTCCGACGGCTCGATAACAGCCGATAATTTCCTGGGGATGAACCTGGAAGCTGCAAGCATCTGGGGTCCGTTCGCGGCCAGCGCGGAATACTCTTACGGTGATTTTGACGGTACGGGAGCGGCCGGCGCTACAGACATGGAAGGATTCTACGTGCAGGGCAGCTATTTCCTCACCGGTGAAAACCGCCGCTACAAGAACGGCGCGTTCACCAGCGTCAAGGTGAAAGACCCGGTCGGCGGCGGCTGGGGCGCCTGGGAAGTGGGCCTGCGCTACAGCTCCACTGACCTCGGCGCCGGCATCGGCGCGGATTCCGGCGATGTGCTCACCGCTGCGCTAAACTGGTACGTGAACGACAACATGATGTTCAAGCTGAATTACGTCAGGACATTCTGTGACAGCGGCGGTAGCGATACCTGCGACTGGGGCATCGGCGACGGCGACCCGGAGTACCTGTCATTCCGCACCCAGGTGTTTTTCTAGCGGTCCCGTCACTCATTGCATCCTTCCCTGGATGCAACCCTGCGGGCGGCTATCGCCGTGCAAATCGGCCGTCCTGCCGATTTGTCCCGCGAAGGCGGGAATCCAGTAAACAAACAGTCCTTATTACAAGACGGAGCAAAAACGGAAATTACGCCGACCCCCCAATCCGTTTAAGATAATCTTCGAGCAGGACCTCTCCGGCGGGCGTCGATGCCGCCAGCCACCTGATATAAAGGTCGGTAGCGTCTCGCTCGTCCAGTTGCCAGTTGACGCTGGAGTTTTTCAGGGCAGTGACCAGGATGTACAGGCTGATGCCGGCGCTGACAGACAGGTTGTAGCTCCGCGTGAAACCATGGATCGGGATTCTCACGGTTTCATCGGCCAGGTCCATAAGGGTTGCAGACAGGCCCGGCTCTTCGGAGCCGAAGCAGAGAGCGAGTTTATCGCCGATATCCAGTTGATCCACGGTCTTGCCTCCAGGTGCCGGGTCCATGGCAATGATGCGGTAGCCCCGCTGTTTGAGTTGTTCGATACAGGCGCGGGAATTGTCCTGCTCCTCACGGTTATGCCTGAAGAGGTCTATCCATTTCGAGGACCCTTGCACCACCGCGGGGTTCAGGCGGTACTCGTAGACGTTCTCAATGACGTGGAGTTCCTGGACGCCGAAGCATTCACAGGTACGCACCACCGCGCTGGCGTTCTGGGGCTGGTAGATGTCCTCCAGTACAACGGTGACATGGCGGGTCCTCTCCCCGAGAACCTGTTGCAGGCGTTCCCTGCGCTCCTCGTTGATGAAGCCGGACAGGTAATCGATAGTGTTTTGCTGTTTTTCCGTAGCCACGTAGCGAATTAACGAAGTCGCCGCTGATTGTCCTCTTCCCAGAACTCGCCTTCCACAACGATGTTTCTCCTGCGTAGGTCGTCACGGAATGCCTGGTGCAGCATCCTCAGGGCCAGCATGGAGCGCAGGGAGGGGACCAGGCACAGGAACCCGATCGCGTCGGTGACGAAGCCCGGGGTAAGCAACAGCACAGCGGCGATGAGCAGGATCAATCCCTCCAGCAGGTTGTCGGCCGGTATTTCTCCCTGGCGCAGTTTTTCCTGTGCGCTCATCAAGGTCAGGATGCCCTGGATACGCAGCAGTATGGCGCCGAGGGCTGCCGTCAAAATGCACAGCAGTACGGTTGAAAGCGCTCCGATTTCCTGTCCGACCTGTATGAGAAAGTAGATCTCAACCAGGGGAACGGTCAGAAACAGCAGGAAAAGGATCCTGAACATGGCATTACACCGGCAGGCAACGTGTCGTTGGCATGACTCTCAATGTATTGGCGGGGACATGATTTTTCAAGCAGGATTCTACCAGCCTAGGGTATTATATCCCTTATTATTCCGCCTGCGCGGGCAGGCGCGGCAGGCATGGGAGAAGCAATCATCGCCGAATCATCCGAACACCTGGTGGTCATGAATACCTGTCCGGACCCTGAGACGGCCGGCCGGATCGCCGCGGACCTGGTAGACCGCAAACTGGCCGCCTGCGTGCAGGTGCTGCCGGGCCTGCAATCGTATTTCCACTGGGACGGAAAAGTGGATCGCGAAGAGGAACACTTGCTGCTGATCAAGACGTCATCGGCAAGCTACCCGGCGCTGGAACGGCGCATCCTGGAACTGCACCCCTATGAACTTCCGGAGATTATCGGAGTCCCTGTGAGTGAGGGGTTGCCCGGATATTTGTCCTGGATTAATACTAATACTCAACAAGATGACTGATTCGCGCCGCATCATCGCCGCACTGCTATGCCTGGTAGCCCTTGCCGCGTCCGCGCAATCCATCGGCGAGCGCCTGAAGAATTTGGTCAGCCCGGCCGGCAACAACCCAGGCAGTTCCAAAATCCTGGCCCCGGACCAGGCCTTCCGGCTGTCCTCCACCGCGCTCGGCCCGGACGCGGTGCGTTTCACCTGGGCAATCGAGGAGGGATACTACCTCTACCGCGACAAGTTCTCCTTCGTCTCCCTGACGGACGGCTTGAGAGTCGACGACCCGGCCGTGCAGGTGCCGCGCGGCAAGGTCAAGCAGGATGAATCTTTCGGCGAGGTGGAAGTGAACACAGGGCGCATCTCTGTCGATACCCCGTTGCTCCATGCCGGGACAGGCATCTCCGACGCCCTGTTCCGGGTGGGATACCAGGGATGCAAGGAAGGGTCGGTGTGCTATCCGCCGCAACAAAAGCAAATCAAGGTAAACCTCGGGCAGGCTGCCGCCGCATCCCTGCCACCCGTCAGCCAGGGCCGGCTTTCGGTCCAGGACCGCATCACCACGCGCCTGAAACAGGGCAGTTTCATCCTGAACGTACTGGCGTTCTTCACCTTCGGCGCGTTGCTCTCGCTGACCCCGTGCGTGTTCCCGATGATTCCCATCCTGTCCGGCATCATCGTCGGCCAACCCGGGACCGTGACCGCCCGGCGCGGGTTTCTGCTGTCCCTGGCCTATGTCCTGGCCATGGCGCTCACCTACTCCCTGCTGGGCGTACTGGCCGGTTCCTTCCAGGTGAACCTGCAGGCCGCCTCGCAGAACGCCTGGGTCATCGGCGCGTTCAGCCTGGTGTTCGTCCTCCTGGCCCTGTCCATGTTCGGCTTTTATGAACTGCGCATGCCCGCCGCCATGCAGACCCGGCTGTCTTCGCTGTCTGCGCCCCGGAACGGCAGCGGACTGTATTCCTGCGCGCTCATGGGCGCGGTGTCCGCGGTCATCGTCGGCCCCTGTGTTGCCCCGCCCCTGGCCGGGGCGCTGCTGTATATCAGCCAGACCGGCGATGCGTTGCTGGGTGGCGCGGCGCTGTTCTCCATGGGGCTGGGCTTCGGCGTGCCGTTGCTTATAATCGGCGCATCCGCCGGGTCGTTGCTGCCACGGGTCGGCGCCTGGATGGAGAAAGTCAAGCAGGGCTTCGGTGTCATCATGCTGGGTGTGGCGGTCTGGTTCCTGGAACGGGTCATCCCCGGCAATATCGCCATGATCCTGTGGGCGCTGCTGGTCATCATTACGGCGCTGCTGCTGGGAGCGCTGGACCGCAACGCGCGTACCGGCAAGGCATTCAGGGCCATAGGCATCGCCGGGCTGATTTACGCAGGCGCCCTGATCGTCGGAGCGCTGTCGGGTTCCCAGGATATGCTGCGCCCCCTGGCGCACCTGGCCGGGGAACCTCCCGCAAAAAGCAGCCTGGACTTCCGGCGCATCAAGAGCGCCGCAGACCTGGATCGAAACCTGGCAGCCGCAGGCGCTGCCGGCAAACTCGTGATGCTGGATTTCTACGCGGACTGGTGCGTCACCTGCATCGAAATGGAAGAAGACACGTTTTCCGAACCCGCTGTCAAACAGGCCTTGTCCGGCATCGTCCTGCTCCAGGCGGATGTGACCCGTAATGATGACCAGGATCAGCAATTGCTTGAAAGATTCCAGTTGTTCGGGCCGCCGGCTATCCTGTTTTTCAATGCCGACAGGCGGGAGTTGCAGGAGTACCGCCTCATCGGCTACGTCAAGCCGGAACAGTTTCTCAGCCACCTGGCTAGTACTCTTTCCAGGTGATATTGCCATGTTCAGAGCAAAGCAGGGGCTTCAAGACAAGGCGCAGTCCGCAGGGAATGGCGAGTCCTTGCCAAGGGCTGCAACGCCGTATTGGAGCCCCTGCTTTGCTCCCTTCGGGCGGGCCGGGAAGCGGTCGCCCGCGGCGTTGCGCCGCTTGGCAAGGACTCGCCATTCCCTGCACGGCGCGCCTTGCGCTCAACCGCTTCCCAGCCCACTGAACATGGCAATATCAC
>JAPPLI010000025.1 GCA_028819495.1 Gammaproteobacteria bacterium
CAATTATCCGGCGCTTCTGTCTGAACCTGGCGCGGCTGGACCCCAGGAAGAACAGCATGCGGGGGAAACTCAAGCAGGCCGGGTGGAGTGATACCAGGCGGGCGGAGATCCTGTTCGGAGCAGATGAGCAATATGTATAAAAAAGTATGCGGTTGCCCTGTGTATCAACAAGGTGAAGGCATACCGCAAGACTATATTGAAGCCCACAAGTGGTTTAACCTTGCTGCCTCGCGAGTACCACCAAATAAATTTCGTGGTATGTTAGTTAATAGCCGCGATGAAACCGCAAAAAATATGACCCCAGATCAAATCGATGAAGCCCAGCGACTCGCCAGGGAGTGGACAAAAGCACATGGGGGAAATTGAAAAACGGACCGAAGCAAGGCCATGCTGCTGATCATACTGTGCCAAACGATCATAACAAACCAAACCATGAGTACCAGTTGGTTAGCTTTCCCGGATGGATAAATCCGGAGCTTAGCGCACGACTGCAAGTCATCAAATATTTTCTTCGCCGCAACCAGGAAGCGGAAGAAGAGTTGAAGCAGGAAATTGATGATCTGTTTGAACAAGCACGACAGGGAGCAGAGGCAACAAAAGGCTTGGATCCTCCCTATCAAGACGAATGGCTTGTACGCATGGAAGAAACGTATTATCTGGATGCCGTTCACAGTACGGCCGCGGTCGGTTTGCTAGCTCCTTTCGTGGAAGCCTTGTATGACGCTATGAACAAGTGTTATCGGGATCAGGTTCAACAGGCTGAAAATGATAACCCTCATCAGTGTGGAGCAAAGGCAAGGGCGGGAAACATACCACGTCCAGTTGCCCGCATCATTCAGCTTGCTGAGTTGATTAATTTAGCGCGATTTTTCCCCGATGATTATGCAGAGGTTCTGGGGGCTTTGTTTCATTATCGTAATAAGATGCTTCACTGTGGTTTCGTATGGTCAAAGAAAGACCGAGACGACTTTAAACAAAAATTCGAGAATAATTTGCCGGAGGATTGGTTCGAATGTATGGACAGGGGAGATGAGGAGTCCTATGTCATATATATGACAAACAAGTTCATCAAACACTGCCTCCAGACCATTGATGACATTATGAAAGGGGTTGAGGAATACTACCGGAGTGTACACCAGGAAAAGTTGAAAATAATTGAGAACATGCCTGAGAGCAGTTTTTTTAATCTTATCCAAAACAGGGAGACAAAATAACGCTGTGTTAGAGCTTAATATACTCTCAGGTTGTCCAGTTACAGAGTGCTACGTAACTGAAAATGAATAATTTTTGAGATCCAAGACTGAGGACACAACGAAAAAACAGAAGCTTCTACAAGAGCTTTTGTCAGGAACACAGAATTTACGTTTTTTGGAATTGGTGGCTTGCACCGGATAACAAACAGCCGGATAATAAAACAGTTGATAAATATATCACCAAGTGATATATTTTTGCTTAACAACAGGGATAGTATATGCGTATATTCAAAATCAGGGAGTTTAGCAAGTGGGCCGCGCAGGAAGGAGTGGTGGATAATGTTCTGCGACAGGTTGTTGCTGAAATGGAATGTGGTCTTGTAGGAGCCAATCTTGGCGGACAGGTTTTTAAAAAACGTGTGGCATTAGGGGGCCGGGGTAAACGCACTGGGGTGCGTACTCTGCTGGCTTACCGGATGGGCAGCAAAGCATTCTTTATCTACGGTTTTGCAAAAAACGTAAAAGACAACGTCAGTCCTCGTGAATTGAAAGCTTTAAAAGCCCATTCAGAATTATATTTGAACTATAACGATGGACAATTAAACCAGGCGATAGATTCCGGTGTGTTGATTGAGGTAACAGGTGATGAATAAATCCATTCTGGAGGTTGTGCATGAGAATGCCAAAGACTTGTACGCAGCGGGGTTGATGGACGAAGTGACATTGCGCAAGTTTGACGCTTTGTGCCTGCCGCCGATAACGGAATATGACGCCGGTCAGATTAAGCGTATCCGACTGGGAACCAAAACCAGTCAGAGCGTTTTTGCCGCTTACCTGAATACCAGTAAGTCAACTGTGCAAAAATGGGAACAGGGCGTGAAGAAACCGAATGGGCCTTCATTGAAACTGTTGAATCTGGTGGAGAGCAAAGGACTGGAGGCGCTTGTCTGACAGTAATTGGAACAATATTACCGTAGGAAGTTAACACTTAAGCCTGACATTATTTGGAAAAATCCCCCTGTGTCAGATACGCATCGAAACAGATACCGCGATATACTTAACTGATTGAATTTATTCGATTAGTTCCTGAGGCACTAATGATGACATTTAATAGTGGCACAACACAGACGACTGTGAACATACCTATGGAGCCAACGGTTCGGACATTTTTCAACGCAAGTGTCCGCGTTGCCAGGGAGGAGAGGAAGGCATTGAATATTGATTTTGAGAAAATAAAATCTGCCGTCTTTTAGTACTCCCGTGACCAGCGGCGATAGTCCAGCTTCCAGCCCATGCTACCAGTAAACTCCGCAAGATCTTGTTGATGCTCTTTCAGGAGTGTCGCAAGGCTATCAGAAAGCAGGTCTTCTGTTTCCCTCCGTGCCGCCGATGTATTAATGAGGATATATGGCCCGGGTTTTATCACTGTACTTTCGCACAGTGAAATAGGAACATTTATCACGGTCACACACCCGGTAAGTTTTTGTGGTGTCAGTGCCGCCTCGCATTTTGGTGATTGTCACCTGCGGGTTATCCTTGATAATCAGATTAACAGGATTATCGGTCTTGTCATCCGAACCGGCCAGTGTATGCGATGAGGCCAGTATAAGCCCGATGATCAGAAAAATTCGATTCATATTCATTTACCTGACGAGTAACCAACTTACTTAATGAGGAAAGAATCAGATGGATAGTATACTTAAAACGGCGGTATGGTTGTCGCTAATTTCAGTAGCAATATTACTTTATGAATTTGGGTTTTTATGGCCTATCGTAAAATTTATTGTCAGCTTAATTCTGTTCTTAACGTCAATCAGTATTATTTTTCACTATATCAAAAAATGGTTTAAAGATATGTGGGAATTAACACCAGAAGAGAAGAAGGCGCTACGGGAAAAGAAAAATGCCAAATCATAAGCACGAAACTCCTGTTTTTTAAAATTGAGACCCGAAACACCATTTTAAAGTTCAACGTCTTACTTCCTTTTTTTCTTCTTTATTGTGAGATAATCATCCCCGGCAAACTTCTGATAGGGTATCCTTGATGCTGTACCGAATTAACAAAAATGAGATGAACCCCCTGCAACCAACCACTTTCGAGCAACAAGGGCTGAAAGAGCGTGAAGTGCAGGATATGCTGAAAAACCAGATAAATCTTATCGCGCCGGATACGCTGGTTGTTGCCGAGGAATTTGCTGATTGGGAAGACAGCCGCAGGCGTATTGACCTGCTGGGAATTGATAAAAATGCCAACCTCGTGGTGATTGAACTCAAACGTACCCAGGACGGCGGGCATATGGAACTGCAGGCGCTCAGGTACGCGGCGATGATCTCTGCTTTGACGTTTAACAAGCTCGTATCGGTCCATGCGGACTACCTGGCAAAAAATGGAATTCAACGAGATGCAAAAATTGACCTGCTGGAGTTTCTTGAATGGGACGAACCGGATGATGAGCAATTCGCTCAGGAAGTCAAAATTATTCTTGTATCAGCCGAGTTTTCCAAAGAACTGACTACTTCGGTTATGTGGCTGAACGACTTCGGACTGGACATCCGCTGCGTCAGGATACGCCCGTTCATCAATGATGGGCATATCATCCTTGACATGCAAACCATTGTCCCCCTGCCGGAAGTTGCAGACTATCAGGTCAGGATACGCGAGAAGAAGCAGAGAGAGCGGGAAGCCAGAAACAGGTCAATGGATTTTACGAAATTCGATGTGAGCATCGGAGGGCGCAGGTACGCACAACTGGGAAAGGGCAGAATGATATTCAACGTCGTTTCCCACATCCTGGAACAAGGGCATGGGACGCCGGAACAAATTATCGATGCAATCCCCGCTACGGTTAAAAAGGCGGACTATCTGTTTGAAGTTTATGATGGGAAACTGGACTCCGAGCAATTCAGGGAACAGTACAGGGCCGCGCGTCCTGCGGATGGTAACGTAAGACACTTTATGAAAGACGAGGAACTCTTCCATATAGACGGCAAAACCTATGCCTTCAGCAACCAGTGGGGAGTTACAACACTTGAGGGGGTTGATGCCCTGAAAACGGCATTCCCGGAACTCGATATAAATTATGAGCGGGCTGAGCAGGCGTAACGATACTGGCCCTCTCAATATTTCATCATAAAATAAGTCTTCCGGTTGAGCTCGGACCAGTCCAGTCATTCCGTCTTTTTCAATCATAACACCGCCTTGTTGTATCCATCAGCAAGGCTGTCCTGCGGTATATCCGGTGAGCGCGCTATCAATGGAATCACTGCCAGGGATCAACCACTGCCACGCCTGAGGCCTCGAAGTCTCCACTGTTGCGGGTCGCTACGGACATACGGTGGACGTACGCAGTTGCTGCGATCTGTGCATCAGCGACATTCAGCCTTTTCCCCTGTTTTTCAGCTTCGGCGGCCATATCTCCATAGATTTCAGCGGCACGTTCATCAAATGCAAATATTCGCCCCCTGAACCGGTCCCTTGTTGTCTCCCAGAAACGAAGCAGGCTTGATTTCCGCTTGCCGTCGGGAAGCCGCGCCACTCCGTAACGCAACTCAGCGAGTGTAATGGTTGACAGCGCCAGCATGGGCTCATTGTTTTCAAGCCAGGCTACAACACGCGCTGATGGGCTTGGTTTGGTCAACTCGGAAAGAACATTCGTATCCAGCAGGATCATGACAGGTTTACAGGCAGCTGCGGATGGTCGTGTTCATTGATAAGCGGTTCGATATCCGTACCGGGTTCGACCATAGAGATAAGATCATACGGAAAATCGGACGCAGCCACAGGGTCTTCCGCCGCGGCGTCCAGGATAGACCGCGCCAGCGCTTCAAGACTGCACCCGCGCTGTTTGGCGCTACGCCGGAGCCGCTCTTTTGACTCTGCGGAAAGATTACGAATGGTAATGCTGGCCATAAACTACCCTCTTATGTTGAGAGATGAAATGATTTCATGCAATCATGCAAAATGCAATCTTTGGACGTATTGCGGCCTTCTTGTACAATCTGATTTTTGGGTTACACCTGAGACAACATGATCGGTTTAGTACAGCGCGTCACCGAAGCAAGGGTGGAGGTCGATAACAGGACCGTAGCGCAAATCGACCGGGGTATCCTGGCGCTCATCGGTGTTGAAAAGCAGGACGAATCCGCAACGGCTCAACGGCTGGCCCAGAGAATAATCCAGTACCGCATATTCCCGGACCTTGAGGGGAAAATGAACCTGAGCCTTCAGGACACAGGCGGCGAACTTTTGCTGGTCCCGCAGTTCACGTTGCCGGCGGACACCCGAAAAGGCAACCGCCCCAGTTTCAGTTCGGCCGCTCCACCCGAGACGGGCCAACGCCTGTTCCTGGAACTCGCAGACTGCGCCCGAGAGGCTCAAATAACGGTAAAAACCGGCGTATTCGGCGCAAACATGCAGGTCAGCCTGACGAACGACGGCCCAGTGACATTCTGGTTGCAGGTCTGACGGATGAATACTACAAAACTATACCTGTTACACGCCTTGGTTCTTGCCGGTTGCATCGCCTTTCCCCTATCCGCAACAGAGCTTGTCAGTATCGAAAATGTCACGCTTATTGACGCCGACCAGAACGACGGCGACAGTTTCAAGGTCAATGCCGACGGCCGTGAACTTCACTTGCGCCTGTACTATGTCGATTGCCCGGAAACAACGTACAACAGCACGCCCGTACTGGAAAGAATCCGCGAGCAACAACGTCATTTCGGCCTCGAAGATCCCCATGACCTAGTACGCTACGGTGAACAGGCTGCCGACTACGTCAGGCAGGCACTGTCACAGCCATTCACGATTCACACCAGCTATGCCCAGGCGCCGGGACGCTCCGCGCTGGTTCGCTATTACGCCTTCGTAGAAACCCACGACGGCCATGATCTGGGACATCTCCTCGTCGAACAAGGTCTGGCCAGGATACACGGCAAGACCCGACCGGCTCCCGATGGGACGCCAAGCCACACCGTACTCGAAGAACTCCAGGACCTGCGCACCATCGCCCTGCTGAACCGCGCCGGGATATGGCAGTCATCCCAACCCGGCATCCTGGCCGAAATGCGCAAACGCCAGCGGGAAGAGGCCGAGGAACTGAAAACATTCCGCCAAAAGGTGGCGAAGATGCGTACTCGTGATGACCCGCCTCTAAACCTGAACAACGCCACGAAGGAGGAACTTGAGCAAATCCCTGGCATCGGGCCGGTTA
Organism: Gammaproteobacteria bacterium; assembly: GCA_028819495.1. Lineage (GTDB taxonomy): Bacteria > Pseudomonadota > Gammaproteobacteria > Eutrophobiales > Eutrophobiaceae > JAAXHV01. The sequence continues at coordinate 6,407 of JAPPLI010000025.1, forward strand.
CGGCAATCAAGATCACCGATGGGAAGCCGTATGAGTCTGTTGATGACCTACAGAGAATTCCCGGTATCGGGCCGAAGACGGTGGAGGCTATAGCGCCTTATGTTACGGTAGGGATCGAATGAATGGGGTATTCTATTACTCGCCACGCCATTTGACCTCCCTGCAACGGTATTCATCTGCATAGTACTTTTTCGTGTACGTGTCCTTAAAGTCCAGACAAGCAGAGGAATTGTTGTAGTAGCCAAAAAAGACAGTAGTCTTCTCCCATTGCCCAAACATGTTCTGCTTCTCCAGCCATACGGCCTGACCAATATTCCGATTGAAGCTGAGGTAGGTTCCCATCGGCGCAAGCCACAAGGTTATCGAGATAGTGATGGCCACAATCAAAGCCCCCTCGATAAATTGCTTCATGCTGGTCCTTTGTACGTGATGGTTATCGGTCCATGTAAAACCGGCCAATTCACATGGTATTCATGCTCGCAATCCCTACAGTAGATTTCCCCTTTTTTGTGCATCTGGCGGGACATCAAGACAGGGTAGCCGCAATTTTGACAGATAAATGCCACGTTGTTCCCGTCCTGGTCAGCAGCAATAGGCTCTCCGTGAGAGTTTTTAACTGTGCATCTCATTGGGCCTTTATCGCTCATTTTACTCTCCTTCTCTCGGCTGTTTAGACAAGCTTTACTGCAATACGGGGCGAACCATAATAATAATGGGCCGCAGATAACATATAGCTTTCTCTCTCGTGATATATTTGACCGATTGAATGTGTTCGATTAATTTCTGGGGCATCAATCATGGCATTTATAAGTGGCACAACAGAGACGACTCAGATCGGTTATGTAAATAAAAATCGACAGAGAAATTGTGGCACACGGGGACTGCCCGGGAATGATCATAACCAGAAGTCATATAAGATAGAGTGCTAGGTTCCGGATTGTAGACATATCTACGGCGCCAACGGTTCGGACGTTTTTCAACGCAAGTGCCCGCGTTGCCAGGGAGGGGAAGAGGGCATTGAATATTGAATTTAGGAAATAAATCTGCTGGAGCAGATGGCGCTGCAACCTTTTAACCATAACAGAAAATCTAAACCTTCGATTACAAACCTGAACACGTAATAACTTCCTCGAATTCATCAAGACAAACATCCTCTATCTTTTTGCTTATGCGTTTTATCGAACCACTGTCTTTCCAGTCATCCCACTTGTTCCGTATCGCGCCGCGTGCATTCTCAACCAGGCCCTCCGGGTCCGGGTGAATGATTACGAGTCGCCGCCCTCGCTTGTGGTAATACCATTCAATTATCTCCTCGTTGATCCCTTTGTCTCCGAAACTGTAACCACATATTACCATCTGGTCAGCTTTGTTGATTGACGACCGAAATTGGTAGTGAAGCTCCCTGAATATGCCTGAACTGTAGGTTGCGATCTTATTGAAAGTGCCGATCAGTAACAATGGTCGACCGTCGAGGGGTCTCTGGAGAACATCGCTGTCTGTTCGTGTGTGCCAGTAGTCACCATTAACTGGGACACCAATTCTTTCATCATACCAATCACTCTCTTCAGGACGAAGGCGAAACCAGTTGACCGAACCGTGCAGCTTTATGAACGGGACGTTAGAAGCAAAATCACCGTTCCAATACCGAACGTCATTTTGAGGTTCGGTAAATCCGTCGGAAAGTGCAATACCCTGTTCTATCAGAAATTTCTCGACGTGAGTATCGTGACAAAGTGTTGAAATGCTTGTGACATCTGCGTTTTTACAAGAGTGGACGATCAAGTTCAGATGGCTTAGGCAATCTGGTTCAGGATCATGGCAGAGACTTCTCCAGACAATATCAGCGATGTAGTTTGATGTTTTCATCGGTAGAGAATCAAGGTCACTACTGTCCAGATTTTCCGCCGCCTCCCAAAATAATTCCGGGCCGGATGTTGATGTATCAGCTGTAAGTTCATGTGATTGCATCGACTCAAGGTCAGATATCCGGCAAGACTCAACAATTGATAACATGTCGGCTCTGATTTCATCTACAAACGGGCGAACAGCCGGGTTTTCCATTTCGCCTGTCAGGTCATCAGATGCCTGCATAGCAAGATAGAATATATCTTCATAGTTAACCTGCCTCCCGCCATATTCCGAGTAGTAACGTTCTGCCTTTGCATAAAGCCGTCGCGCTATGGAATTAACAATCAGTGTTGTCCCATCTGGTAACTCAGTGCCCTCGATAAAGTATGATTCGTCGGTATGCCTCTTGACTCCTGTGCCGGATAAAACTCGCTCTGTCAGATTGCTCGTGGATGGAAAACCGGCAGCTACGGACGATCCGGCTCCCAACAAAATTGCTGTATTCATAGTGGAGACATGGTATTCGCCTTCATTCTACTCGTCCTGGGCTAGACGGAAGCCAGTATCGTAGGTGCGGGGCGTGCGGTAGTCCCCGTCGCGGTGGGCGGAATGCAGGGACACCGCACCGTCGAGCCAGGAACCGCCCCGAAACACGCGCTGGCTACAATCGCCACTCGTCCAGGCGCTGCCGTCCGTCGGGGCACCTTCATAATTGTCATTCCAGCAATCCTGCACCCACTCCCACACGTTGCCGTGCATATCGTGCAGGCCCCAGGGATTGGCGGGTAAACTGCCTACCGGGGCGGTGTTTTTATATGAGTCACCACAATCCCACCCCACGAAACGGCAGTTCGCACGATTACTACCAATGTCGTTTCCCCAACTGTACACCGTGGTCGTGCCGGCGCGGGCCGCATACTCCCACTCCGCCTCCGTCGGCAAGCGGTAATTGCCACCGGTCTTGCGGTTCAGCCAGTCAATGAAAGATTGAGCGTCGTCCCAAGAGACATTGATGACCGGGCGGCTGCCGCGACCCCAGCTCACATCACCCGGGGTATAACCATTACAGCCCCCGTCCGCCACGCAGGCGTCCCACTGGGCAAAGGTGACCTCGTGCTTGCCCAGTTTGAAGGCAGGTACTGTGACGCTATGGACGGGTTGCTCATTAAGCCGCCCCGCCCCGCTCAAATCCCCCATGCGGAACGTGCCCGTGGGAATTGATACCATCTCACCAGCCATTTTTTCCGCAACTGCACGCTGTTGCGCATCCATAGCGCGCACCTCTGCAAAGTTCCGGTCGAAGCGTTCTGCCAGAGTCTCCAAGTCCCGGGCACCTGCCTGATGCTCTGCCACCGCTGCCGTCTCACCGACGGCCTCCTCGGGCGCTCCCCGATAGAAGTTCCAGCCCTGCCAGACACTCGCTCCCAATAACAGTACTATCACCGCCACCAGCGCCAGACGGAGCATCCTGGTCATACGGCTAATCTTTGGATACCGACTAATTCCAGCGGTCTGTGGTCGGGAGTCTTCTCAACTTCAAGCCACAGCGCAATGGCCTCTTCCATTCTCTCCATCAACCAGTCAACCGATCTGGCTTGGGTGTGACATCCTGGTAACGCTGGTATGCTGCCGACATAGTAACCATCTTCATCTTTCTCAATGACAACTGTATGTGCGTCTTTCATTGCCGTTCTCGTTTATAACGCGTTGCAGGTAAGTATATCAAAATCCGGATCAGGCCAAACTGTCAGTTCCGGATACATGCGGCCGAGCAAATTTTCGTCCAGACGCTATCCCAGGGTCTATGCAAGCAGACTTGAGCCTGGATGAAAGATCGATTTGAGGAGAATGGATCAATCCTGCCACATTTCGGTTTCCGCCATTATGTAGTAGAGAAAAATAGGACGAGGACAACTCGACAGACGCGGTGATATTATCTGCAACCTGCTCCTTCAAATCTTCCACAAATTTCCAAAATTGAGATTGGACATCACCATTATTTTTCCCAACTTTGTATACGAATAAGGAAGCAATTCCCGGTTTTCCGCTACGAAAGTAAAGACTCAGGGCACAGGATAAAATATCAATATCAGACCTGTTGAGGTTTTCTTCCTTGCCACCATGTTCACTATATGTCTCCCTATATGTCATTGGGTCCATTGAGAACAACCAGGGTGATTGAAGGTCCTCGGGGCACGCCAATATGCCACTTGTACATATTTCTTCAGGCCATGACGCGCAGGCAGTTTTCACAGTCGTATTGAGCTAAACACTGGAAAGAGATTTGTGTTTCCTGGCACACATTTCCGTAATCCCACCAGATAAATTTTCTGTTCCGATTACTGCCTTCAACAACTCTGCCGAGTTGGGGTAGCATTCCTCTGACGCTTTTGCCTTCCGATATGCGTCCACAATGGCCGGTTCCTCGCTCTGTGGCGATTTTTTGGATTCTTTCAACTTGCACTTTAGGAGTCCGCGGCATAAACCCGGCTTTGGTTGATTCAGCGGGACATCAAACGGTTCGAACGGCGCCATCCCATGCGTAAGCGCAATATGCAGCCTGCCCGCCGTATCCATTTCAGCGAGATGTACTGCTGCCTCAACCTCAATACAGTGTTGCAGATAATTTCCGTCGTTCCCCTTTGCCATGAGTTCAGTTTCCCGCTTTCCGGTAATGAAATGAACCAAGATTTATTGTTACCAGATGATAGCAAAACAGTATCAGGAACAAACAGACATTTGTGCAGCCTCCACCTGATCCAGAATACGGCGGCATTTTCGATGTAACGGAATCAGCCAGAGGCTGAGACTGTAAAAAATCTTAAAAGACCGTTTCCAATTCCATGTGTTGCCACACCGCGCGCGTGGCCTGACAATCTGCCAGAGCCCGATGAGCATCTCCCTCAAAACGGTATCCGATATGACGGGCCGCAACTGTCAGCTTGTGCCAGCGGTAATCGTTGTAGTACTCGTTCCAGTCACCTTTAAACCTGGCATATCGCAGCATACAACAATGCACAACGTCCGCATTCTCCTTCACTTCCGGAAGAAACTTTAAATCAAATCTGGCATTGTAAATTACAACATTTTTGCCTTTCACCGCAGTAATAATCGAAGGCATCAGAATATCCAATGTGGGCGCATCAACTACATGTGCCGGACTGATACCATGAATTGCTTGAGCATCAGGCCAACGCTTACGGTAACTCGGGCGCACCAAACTATTAACCAGAATTTTGCCTTCAGTATCAATAATGGCAATTTCCAGGACTTCCTGGCGCCCTCTTATTCCAGTGGTTTCAGTATCAAGAAAAACAGCGCGCTCTTTGGCCAAACGAGAGTTTGTTACCGTAACAGGGGGGAAAACAACTGGCTCCTTAGCCGGACGAGAGTCTGGTCCGACACGAAAAATAACTGACTCCGCAGTCCTCAACACAACAAGCAATAACCACAGCACACCGACGACAAGAAATAAAATAACCAACCAGCCCATCAGGTGTTTAGCTCCAGTTCAAATTATTCTTGTGAAGTGCGCTCGAAACAAAAGAGCAAGCCGCTGCAAGACCGGAACAGGCCATTGGCAAGGATGGACATTCAATAACCGAAAGAAAACAGAAATCGTCTGAGAATTATCCAGATGTCGTACTGTATCCAGTCATAATTTGAAGAAAGCATCAAAACGAATCAACGCTTGCCGACGGAGCCGGACATGTCCGGCGATATGACCTTCAATCCTGGAAAATAAGTCCGGTAGTTCTTTGCATTACGCGTCAGGAGATTCCATTTCATCACGGTGGCATGAGCGCCTATGTAGAAATCAGGTAATGGAGATGTTTTTGAGCCGCCCCGTTTCCTGTATTGCAGGAAACATTTCCCGGCCAGAAAAGCGGCTTCGTAGGGAAGGTTCTCCCTGCGGAAGAACTTTGTCGGTAAGACTTCTTCAGTTTCCCTGATAGAACTGCAATAAACCGAAACCTCTGCATAGATAAGCGGGTTGATTGCCAGAACTGTGGTGTTGCGCATCTCCTTGATTGCGGCAAACGCCCAGTCGCTCCGTGCCGAATGACTGTCAGCAAGGTCAATAATTACATTGCTGTCGACAAGCGTAACAAAGCTCACCCATGGCTCCTTTCCGGGCGGGTTGAGGCGGCATCATTTTCAGGTAGTTCCCAATCTCTGGTAAGCGCCATCACCTCATCGGCGCTCATACCGGATGTGCGCCAGCGTTTTCTTCCTTCCCTGAAGTAATCAACGATGTCGTTTCCCCTGCGAGCGCCTCTATCCCCTGTGGCCTTTATTATTTTCACCGCGCTACCTTCCATAACAAACTCCACTTCCGTTTCCGGAAGAAAGCCAGCCTGTTCTCTGATGGCAATGGGTATAGTCACCTGGCCTTTGCTGGTAATACGCATCTGTCACTCCGGGTTTTTCAAATTCTTACTTGGCAAGGTAATACTTTTGGGAAATTTGTCAAGTTCGGGGGAGTGCTTTTTTCCATCAAAATGAAAGTTTTAAGGTTTCCATCCCCTGGAAGTTGATACGTTTTCGTCCACTCACACATAATCAGTTGTCCAGCCTGATCACACTCCTGTCCTACTATGTCAATCTATGTAACCCGCCCGATTGCAGCTCGATAGGTTCTGTCCCTGCTTACTACGATTCCAGAGCTTGTCTGAGGTATTCGTTGCCCTTTGGCGTTAATCGATAGCGTTGATTTCTGCTTTGTGGTTTGTCCGGGATGGTCATCTCGATCAGTTTGGCCCTGAGAGCAGGTAACAGATAAGTCTTACGGAAGTGGTCTTCATGCTTCAGGCCAAGAGCATTCTGGATTTGCTGCCTGCTCATCTCACCGGCCATAACCTTAATAAGCTTTACTTCCCCGGTAACTTCCCCGGTAACTTCCCCGGTAACTTCCCCGGTAGATTGATCATTCCCTGGTTGTAACAACGCCGCCTGCTGCTTCGGTCGGAACACAACCGTAACAAAGTCGTCAGTTATGAACTCCGGTTCCGGACAGGATAACTGCTTGGCCTCGTTCCGGATGCGTCGGATTCCGGTGCCTGCTTTCTCGATAAAGCCCACACGGTGGAGCAGGTCGGCGAGCAACGCATTTCGTCGAACGCTCCTGTTCCCTAGATTAGCGAGCGATATGCCTCGGGGCAAACTGCCCGGACTCACAACTTCGATACGGTCGGCATAGATTTCGATAAAAACATTGGCACCTTCGAAGAACCAGTCACGGTGCATGACGGCATTTGTAATGGCTTCTCGCATTGCATTGGCAGGATACTCCGGGATATTCTCACGCTGGAGTCCCTGTATATGGTAAGCGGTACGGGTATTGCGCTCAATGAAACGCAGGGCATCCTGGATGTCGGCCACTATCCCCGCGTCGAAATCCTTGCGGTCCATGATGTCTGCCTTGTTCGTGCCCCGTATCAGCAGACAGGTGATATAGGCTTCGGGAAAGAATCGGCGCACGTTTTTGGCAAAGAAAAGCACTCCTGCATTTCGGAAAAGCAGCTTCCCTCCTGCTCTTTCAGCGGCATCAATATTGACCAATACGTCTTCAACCTGAGGTTGGCCGGTTATGCCTGAAAGCTTTAACCAGGCGTCGAACTTTTCACGGTCGAAGTCTTCCGGGTATGTGAAACGAGGGCAAGGCGACAGGTCAAATCGAACAGAACCTTCAACACGGAAGAAATCACGGATTTCATCACGACTCAATTTCTGGGTTACAGAACCCTGACGCCAGAAAAAGCCATCGCTACACTGTACCGGCTTGGCACCGCTTTCTCTCACATGGACCACGAGCACTTCACCAACAGGCTCCTCCCACACCTGTACCGGTGGGTCGCAGTTACGGGCGAGGTCCTGTATACGGGCGCGCAGAGTATTGGATGTTTGCACACCGACTACGGCGCCGTCATCACGTACACCCAGCAGTATCTTGCCGCCAATCGTATTGGCCAGCGCCACAAGTTCCCGTGTAAAGGATGATGAGAGACTTTCCTTGAATTCAAGTGTAGTGCCTTCCCCTTCCTGGATCAGTATTCTGATGTCATTGAGAGTCATGCATATACCTTAACCCGCATTCCCCGCCTATAAAATAAGTGTCTCAACGTCTCGTATAATGTTTTTGTTATCAATAGGTTAAATGAAATAGAAGAACAGACCCCGTGAAGCTACAGTGTACTTTAAGGGCATTGGAACTTCAATCTCAGGATAGGAGCCCCATCCTGTCTATACCGGGAGTTCAGGACCATATCCTTAGCCGGGATCTTCCGGCCAGAAGTAATGTATCGGAGCAAGCCAATAGCTGAACGGGTCTTGCTCTGATTTATGGCGGTCCCGAGCCAGATCAACCGTCCAGCGTCCTTCGAACCCCTCCCTGGCGCAAACAGCGCCTATTGCCGCGTCGCGTTCATGCTCGTCGTAGTTGAAGAATTCCAAGTCAAATTCGTAGGCATGTATAACAGCTTTTGGGTGCGATTCGGTAATCCTTGTCCCTGGAAACTTCTCTCTTATTCGCCAGGCCAGCATCATGCCGCCAATTAAAGCGGCGCCTTGAAGAGAATTTGGTGACTGTACCGTGCTCGAATTCATGCCAGTGCGACGATGTATCGATCTTATCCTGTTGTCTGCCTTACGGCTACCTCCCTTGCGAGACGCCCACCACATGGGGGCGTCTATACCCACCCCGAGCGGCTCTCCCCGTTTTTTAACTTCCTTGACAGCATCATCCACAGAGGAAACCGTAATGCAACGAGAAGCCCGTTCATCGACCGCATCCAAGAATACCAGACCAAATTTTTTCTCTCCCCCCGGGTCTGCGCCAACCCAAAACCTGGAGGCCGATGTGGGGGGCTTAGGCATCTTCGGGAACATATCCTTGGCTTTTCAGGTTGCACAAGTCCTTATCACTATAATGGCCTTCAACCACCTCGCTGTTATCAAAGAGTGAAACCTGTACCCGTTTGAATCTTTCAGCAAGTACGTTCGCGACGATCAACCAACCGGACGGGTATTTTCCCGGCCAATATTTCTTGACTATGCCCACATAAGCGCCGTCATTTGTTGCTTTATCAAGCAAATGTTTGACGCCACGTTGCCATTCTCCGCCTTTGATCAGATCATGAACAGGCGCGCCCGCGTGGCAATCCACATAGTGAATGGAATCCGAATCCAGGGAAATATTCCTTGCAAGAACAGTCAGTATGAAATGTTTCCAAACGTCACCCCTGTTACCGGCTTTTTCGGAGTGGTTGTAGTCTTTAACGTGGGAGTTGCCCATGATTTGAAGCGTTACTTTGTATGTGGGGCTCGATACAGGCTAAGTTGCCGGAGTCTTCTGCTTTTGAAATTCATTTATTTTCCTCTTCAGTTCTTTTCCTGTCCTGATGATTACTTCATTCTTGAACAAATTCGGATGCAGTTCCCCTGGCAAATAACCCGTAGGCCTCCCTTTCTCACCGTTCACTACCCATGATGCCTCGGGTCTTCTTTCTCCGAGGTGCTTTCGCGCCACCGATTTTGCAGGTGTGCCAATCAGTTCACCGAAGGCTCCGTAGGTACAGCGGATTTCCACCTCATTGAGGTAATCGAGGATTTCTTTTGCGGTTATGGACATTGCTCTGTTTCTGTTTGTTCTTAACACATCCTTTATCACTCAACACATGTCTGTTGCTTCTTATGTAAAGGCAGCGGGCATGTCTGTTATTATTCCCGAGGTATTGTAAATGAACAATGGACCGAAGATAACATATAGCTTTCTCTCTCGTGATATTTAACCGATTGAATGTGTTCGATTAATTTCTGGGGCATCAATAATTGCTGTCTTTCCTTTGACAAGCAAAAGTCAATCGCTGTATTGATCCCACTTCGGGTGCCAGATTTTCCCTTCCAATCTGTATTCAGGGTCTAGGACTTCAGGTAGTCCAATCAATTCATCACAGTATTCCCACATTACAAGAGCGGACACTGCCGCATCAAAAGCATCATCGTTTTGTACGCTTCTCTGTTTCCACTCGTCTGGCAGGTGCCCATGGTGTTGTTCTATATATGACTCCCGAGAACTTGGGTTCGTTTTCGTTACTTGGCTTTTCTGTAATATCTTAGGATATATTTCTATTGCCATTGGTAATTGTGGCTTGTCAAACGGCCATATTGCAAAGCCAGCATCATGTAACTGAAAAAGATGAGGCATGCCGCGCACAGAACCTCTGCCAACTTGTTTTGGTCCTACCAGCTTGAATACGGACTCAGGTTGACCTTTTCCCGAATCCTTCACTTGCTTTTCCGTCTTTCGTAAGGGGTGTGTCGGTTTCTTGCTCTTTTTTCTCGACCAAAAAGGGCATGTACGCATCCAGCGCTCACCTTCGTATTGTGATTTTTCCCATAGCTCCACTGGTTCAGGGATACCTTTCTCTTTAAGGAACCAGGATGGGAATGAGAAAGCGAAGTCCAGACCAACTACTAAGTTGTGGTCCTTCCTGGCTTCATCAATCAGGTAGTTGCATACCTCCTGACGAGTCCGTCCACTTTCGGGGGGATGCGGGATACCATTCTCAACTCTGGCAAGTTGTATCTTTTTCCGTTGGTTACGGTTTTTGGCATTACCTGACCAGTCAACTGCAATAATTCTTGAAGGCATTTCTACAGTTAATTTTTTGCGCTGATTTCATGCCCAGGATCATTGGCATCCCAACGCTTAATCGACAATTCACATAGAGTCGCCAATAATCCCTATTTGTCTTCCCGGTCTGGTCCGTAGGACTCCCAAAATTCACGGGACAATTTCTGTGCCTCGGCAATCTGAGCGCGTGTCATACCTTTGGCGATTTTTTCTTTATTCTCTTTAGCCGACTCATTACCTTGTGCAGCTGCGATGCTGTACCAGGCATAGGCCTGCACATCATCCTCAGGCACTCCTTCACCATAATCACACATGAGACCGAGATTGTTCTGCGCCGAGACATGCCCCTGCTCGGCAGCCATACGATACCAGCGCACAGCTTCCGCATCATCTTCAGGCAACCCTTCTCCTTTGCGATACATGAGGCCGAGATTGTACTGCGCCGCGGTATATCCCTGCTCGGCAGCCATACGATACCAACGCGCGGCTTCCGCATCATCTTCAGGCAACCCTTCTCCTTTGAGATACATGTTACCGAGATTGTACTGTGCCCCAGCATCTCCCTGCTCGGCAGCCATACGATACCAACGCGCGGCTTCCGCATCGTCCTCAGGCACCCCTTCTCCTTTGGCATACATGTAACCGAGGTTAAACTGTGCCACAGCATCTCCCTGCTCGGCAGCGCGGCGATACCAGCGCGCGGCCTCCGCATCATCTTCAGGTACTCTTTCTCCATTGTCATACATGACACCAAGATTGAATTGTGCTCTGACAACTCCCTGCTCGGCAGCGCGGCGATACCAGCGCACGGCTTCAGTATCATCCTCGGGTACTCCCTCACCATTAGCATGCATGAGACCAAGATTGAATTGTGCTCTGGCATGACCTTGCTCGGCGGCCATGCGTAACCAACGCGCGGCTTTGGCATAGTCCTCGGGTACTCCCTCTCCATTAAAATACATGATGCCGAGATTGTACTGCGCCGCGGCATATCCCTGCTCGGCGACCACACGAAACCAATGCGCGGCCTCCGCATCATCTTCAGGCACCACTTCTCCGTTGTCATACATGACACCGAGATTAAACTGTGCCACAGCATCTCCCTGCTCGGCGGCCTTTCTTGTAATCTCAAACTCATCTGCCATAGTAGCCGAAACAATTAACAACAGGCTCAATAACAGGACTCTGAACTTGAGTGGCTTACAATTGCTCATCTTTGATACTGGAGAAAAAAAGATCTTATAGTGAGTTTAGCAGCAAAGTTTTGTCCGGGTGCTATTCCAATCCGATGTCTATGCACGCTGACTTGAATTTGGATGCAAGCCTGATTTGAGGAGAATGGATCAACCCTGCAAGATTGCGTCTTCCTTTTTCGTTGTGCGGAAGTGAAAGATAAGAAGTACTCACCTCAAAATGCTCTGTGAGGTTATTTACTACACACCCCTTCACATCCTGTACAAATTGAAAAAATTTGATTTGATTGTGTTTGCTTACGTTGTATACAAACATAGCAGCAAACCCAGGATTTCCGCTACTGAAATACCGACCCAGTGCATCGGATAAAATATCGATATCTGGCCCGTTGAGGTTTTTGTCCTTGTTGCCACGTTCACTATATGTCATTGGGTCCATTGAGAACAACCAGGGAGTTTGAAGATCATCAGGACATGCCAATATTCCCTCTGGGTGTACTTCCTCGCGCCATGACGCGCAGGCTGTTTTTACGTTCGTATTGACCCAAGCACTAGAAAGAGATTTGTGTTTCCTGCTGCACATTTCTGTAATCCCACCAGATAAATTTTCTGATCCGATTACTGCCCTTAACAACTCTGCAGAGTTGGGGTAGCGTGTATCGGACGCCCCTGTTTCCCGGTATGCTTTCACCACGGTAGGTTCTTCAGCTTGTGGCTTGTTGTTTGCATCCATCAACTTTCTCAAAAGAAGTTCATGGCGTGTTCCCGTTCCCCGTTTATCAAACGATTCAAATGGCCTCATCCCATGCGTAAGCGCAATATGCAGCTTGCCCGCCGTATCCCTTCCAGCGAGACGTACTGCTGCCTCAGCTTCGATACAGTGTTGCAGGTAATTTCCGTCGTTCCCCTTTGCCATGAGTTCAGTTTCCTGCCTTCCGGTAATGAGTGAACCGGCTTAAGATTTATTGTTAACGAATGGTAACAAAACAGTATCATCAGAAACAAACAGACTGTTTTTAACTATTTATGCAGCCTTTATCTGGTCCAGAATACGGCGGCATTTTCGATGTAACGGAATTTCCGCCTCTAAATCCCGCGACGAGTTGGCTTTTCAGCCCGTCTTAGGGAAGTGCGCGTTTCGGCCGGTCAAATGAATTCCTCAAGAGTTAACGCCTCGCGCACGGTATCGGGCAGGCGACAATACCAAGTCCTCTCGTCGTCGTCCCACTTCCACTCAAAAAACTCGGTTTCGGAGTCGTAGCCCTCGGTTTTGGCCCTCCTCCGGCCAAACGCGCCCATCATGCCGGCATACTGAGGGGACCCATACCCCGCTGCGTCCTGTAGCGTTGCCTGTGAGAGCCAGTCCGGGTACGCCTTGTAAAGCACTATCAGCACGTTCTTCATCGGCTTGGAGAGGGGGAGACGTTTCAATACGCGACGAGCGTGTCGAGTAGTGACGTATCGTGACTCGGGTTCTGGTGTTTCTGAACTCGTTGCGGCCTGTACCCCCGCATCGGTCAGTTCGACTGCCGCAGTTTGGACCGTAGCGGCCCCAGGCAAAGCTCGGAGGACGTTGCTGATCTCCGTTGCCGTGCCTTCAACTCGAATTTGTAAGTGCATTTTCATATCTCCAATAATTAGCAAATGTAAGCGATTGTTAGCAAGTGCTTTTGATTGTCAAAAGCAACTTCACAATGCCACAAACACGCTTAGGCGTCAACATTTTTTTCTAACGAGTCATTACCTGATGCGGGCGAGCACCCCTGACAAGGGCAAATATAATCTTCATGTGGTTCCGCCTCTAGGGTCGGACCACCCTAACTATCTCAGGATCAGCTCCCCGGCGCTGGTCATCTGGGGAGAGAACGACGCATTAATCCCGCTTGCTTACACGCAGATCTTCGCCAACTGCATTAAACAGTCGGAAGTCTGCATCATCCCCGACTGCGGCCACGTCCCGCCGCTGGAACAACTCGACGCGCTTAACTCCGCAGTGTATAAATTTCTGGGCTGAAAGGAGACACTGATCGGGGACAGATTTAAAGGAACCTCTATTAATTCAGCGCAATGATATAATACGGGTCACTGATTTCAACCCACACTTTGCTGCCTGATGGT
>JAPPLI010000113.1 GCA_028819495.1 Gammaproteobacteria bacterium
CCCCCGTTTTTACCGGGATTCCGGCACCCACCGGGCGTTAGCGGGAATTGCTGTCAACGCGCCTCCTGCGTCATTCCGGCGAAGCATGCCCCTGCATGCTGTAGGCAGGGGGCCGGAATCCAGTAGATAAAGAGTCGCCTACGGCGACGCATTATTCCACTGGATGCCGGGTCAGGCCCGGCATGACGGGGAAAGGATAGGCGACACACTATTCCACTTAGGCTGGGATGCAGGTTTCAGTCCCTGTTTCCAGCTTCAACTGATCTGCCGCGCTGCCGCCGTTTACGGCGATTTCGATCAAACCCTGTGAGTTTCGGTACCAGAAAGCATCGCCGCCGGGGACGGATGAGAATGTGTGGGCAAACGGGATAGTGATACCGTTCACTTGTATCTTGTTGGTATTATCCAGCATCTCAGCCCTGATCCCGGTCATGCAGTTACCGAAGTGGTCGATGTAGACAATCTCCTCGAGGTCGTCCGGCCAGCCGTGCCGGTCTTCCCAGGTTATTGCATCGCCGGGGGTTTCATTGTTCCTGATCATGGCCGCTGCCGGGGCATACAGGTCCCGGCCGTGGAAGCTGGCTGATAATGTTTCGGGCCGCCAGTCGATGCGCCAGCATTGCACCCCGGAACTGCGCCGGCAGACGATGTCGAACAGGCCGTTGTCCGGCCCGACGTACCATTGTCCGTCGGCCTTGATTACCACCGGCGTGTCCCGGAAGCTTCCTACGCCGGGGTCGACCACGGCGAAGAAGATCGTTCCGGGTTACGCGGGACAAGCCCGGCTGAACGCGGCCAGCAGGTAAGCCGAGGCCCTGGGGCTGTTACGCGGGGCATCGGCCAGCAGGTTGATGACTTTTTCATCCGGGAGAAGCCGGTGCAGCGCCGCTTCCACCTGTCCCAGGTAGGGCCCCTTCAAGCCGTAATCGGTAAACAGCGCGATCATGAGTCTGTAACGAATCGCAGGACCTTATCCATCCAGGCATTGATTGCGGCGTAATTCGAATCTTCGGCCCCGAGTATCTCCGCCCCGGACTGTACATAACGGGAGGGCTGCAACTCGTCCCGGCAGTGGTGGACGATATCCCGCGCCGCGTCCGGGGTTGTTTCCAGGTGGAATTGCATGCCGATTACCCGCCATCCCAGTTGAAATGCCTGGTTCTCACAGGCGTCGCTCCGGGTGAGCCGCAGCGCGCCTTCCGGCAGGTCAAAGGTTTCACCGTGCCAGTGGAATACGAGTAACTCTCGCGGGAATGAGAATCTATCATCTGCATCACCCACTGGTTCTGCGGTAACCGGAAACCAGCCGATCTCCTTTTCCCTGTTCGGGTACACGGCAGCGCCCATGGCGCTGGCGATCAACTGTGCCCCCAGGCAAATACCTATAACGGCCTTGTCCTTCTCAATGGCATTGCGGATGAACTCCTTTTCCGCCGCAAGCCAGGGATAACCCGTCTCATCGTTGACGCTCATGGGACCGCCCATGATGACCAGCAAATCCACGTCAGCCGGATCCGGCAACGCCGGGTCCTCGAAGAACTTCGTGACCGTGATAGCGGCGCGCCTGGACTGTAGCCACGTCTCGATGCTGCCCAACCCCTCGAACGGGACATGTTGCAGGTAGTGAGCGTTCATGAAAACGCCCACTCGCGCCAGCCGCGCAGCAGCGGGAAGTAAAGACCGAGACGGATCGGCCTGTCGTCCAGGGCAGAAACGACGGCGGCGTATCTTTCCAGTTGTTCCCGGTAGCGTTCCTGCTGAAGGTCGAGAAACTCGTCGGTGTCACCGGATTCGTGGCGTGAGGTTTTGTAATCAACTATCCAACGGGTGCCTTCCTCGTCAACAAAAGTCCGGTCGACGACGATATTGATGATGTTCCCGCGGTAGACCCCGGTGAGAGCATATTCGCTGTTCTGTTCCCGGTGGCCGGCCAGCACCCACTGTCCGCGCGGGTCCGCCAGCACGCTCGTCAATGCCTGTTCCACCCAGTCGCAGGCCGTCTCCAGTTCCTCCTCAGGCACGTCCAATGCCCGCAGTGACTCCAGCGAGTTCTGCCGCAGTTCGCCGATTCTTCCGGTGTTCCACCGGGCAATTCCTTCCGACGCCATCACCTGCAGGTAGCGGTGTACTACAGTACCCACGTGCATGATCGTTCGTCCCGCCCACTGGTACTCAATCCTGGAATCTCTGTTATCAGGATCCTGCTGTTCCGCTCCAGGCTCAACCGACCCGATCCACTTTACCGGGGACGGCGGGGCAGGTAACTGCCAGTCCGCGACCAGTCGCCGCAGGTTCGTATCCCCGGTTTCTGCCGGCAAAGCCTCCTGCTCGTCCTGCTGGGCCTGTTTCCCGAGCTTTGCCTGGAAATCGGGTTCAATTGCGGGCCACAGTTGCGCCAGCAATGTATTGTTCGGGGGATGCGCCAATTCGCCATCCTCTTCCACGTTTATGTTACCGATCAGGTGCAGTGATTTGCGCGCCCGGGTCGCAGCCACGTACAGCAGGCGACCTTCTTCGTGGTATTGCTTTTTCTTCTCCAGACCCCTGATGAAATCATAGATAGGCGAGTTTTCCTCGTCACTCGCCCTGACGGGCGCTAGTAACAGGTCGGAACCGTCCGATTGGGGATCTTCCGACCGGGGATTTTCCGACCAGAGCAGCAACTGCGGGTCGTCGCTACGGCTGCGCCGGGACAATCCGGGCAGGATCACATGGTCGAACTCCAGGCCTTTTGCCCTGTGGATTGACATGACCTGCAGGGTATCATCGGCCCGGGTGTCGGCGCGGGCGTACAGTCCTTTTACTCGCTTTACAAGCTCCTCCGTGCCGAGCAGGTCGCCGCCCCGGTCAAGTTCATCCAGCAACTCAAAAAACCTGCCGGCGTTACGCAGATCAGTGGCCGTTTCCAGGGTTGCCGGACCGCCCAGGTTGAGCCAGGCGCTTTCCACCCAGCGCCGCAACGGCATCCTACCCTGCAGCGCGTAGGCTTGCTCAAGTACGTCATACAGGCGCGCCGCCCTGTGCCGGCCGTCCGGGCTCAGCGCGGCAAGCCGCTGCTTGTCCTGCAGGCAGTTCCAGATGGTGTCATTCCTGGAATTCGCGCTGAGCGTCAGCAGGTCCGCCAGTTTCAGTCCGCACCAGGGTGCGCGCAAAAGGGCGAGCCAGGCCACGCGGTCAGCCGGATGATGCAGGGCCCGGGTCAGCGCCAGGAGGTCCTGGATAACGGGGCGGGTCTCCAGGTGCTCAATCTCGACCGCCTGAAAGGGCACTTCACGCTGTGTCAGCAAAGCGGTGATGGATTTCAGGTGAGGGCGGCTGCGGACCAGTATGGCGATGCTTTCGGAGTTTGATAAGGCCTGGATCTTCCTGATCTGCTCCAGTACCAGTTCCGCTTCCCGCGCATCCGTCCGGCTGCGGTCCTGCCCCCGGTCATGTATGAAGATGGGATGCACGTGTACGCCGTTTTCCCCCGTGAGTTCCCTGAACCCCGCTGCCGGCGTAAAACTGACCGCGCCGCGAGCCACGTCGGGTTCGCCCGGCAACACTTCGCGGTACGCCCTGTTTACCCAGTCCACCAGGGTTCGGTCCGAACGGAAGTTGACCTCGATTTTCTCCGGGTTGACAGGCACCTGTCCGACGCGTTGCTGCTCCCACGTGGCAAGAAACACGCCGACTTCCGCCTCCCGGAAGCGATAGATGGATTGCATGGGGTCGCCTACCAGGAACAGGCTGTGGCCGTCTTCCATGGACCAGCCGGCAGTCAGTTTCTCCAGCAGTTCATACTGGTTGATGGAAACGTCCTGGTATTCATCCACCAGGATATGAACGATACGGTAATCCAGGTACAAGGCGAGGTCGGTAGGGCTGTCTTCCGGTCCCAGCGCCCGGAGAGCCGCCAGGGACAGCCCGGTAAAATCCACCTGGTTGCGCTCGGCAAACAGCATGTGTAGCTGGGCGTTGGCCAGTACCAGCAGTTCGTATAACGCTTCCAGTACCCGCCATTCCCTGTCACTGTAGCTGGTCGGAGGCAGCGCGCGTATTTCCAGGAACAGCTCCCTTAATCGTTCACAATCCGCGAACCGCGCCAGCAGGGATTGAAACCGGTGCTTCATGTCTTTTCCGACGTCGCCCGGCGGGAATCCTTCCCTGGCGCTGACGCGCTTGCGCCAGTCGCCTTTCCCGGTCAGGCACAGTGAGACGATGAACCGCCAGCAACCCAGGTCAACACCGCTCGTTCCGGGCAGTTTTTCGATGAAGTACGGGGGATCGTCCAGGTTGTCCGCGGCGTAACGAAGGCAGGCCGTGAATTCCGCCATGAGGTCATCCGGCAAAATCTCCAGGGTAGCGTCCAGGGTAGCCTCCACAATATGGTTGAGGGCGTCCTCCAGTGCTTCGCGGTCCGGGCGCCGGCCCACCAGGTGGCGCAGCCACTGGTCCCTTTTTTTCAGCATTTCCACCAGCATGTTCCTCGCTCCCGGCAGATCGTTGTCCAGGTGCGCCAGCAGGGTTTCAATGGCAGTTCCCCGGCCGTTCCGGCCGCTTTCCAGAGGATTGTCCTCGTCCATTTGTTTCAGGGTGTTGTGTGCCGCTTCCCGGTACAACTCTTCGGCATCCTCGATGATCTCCGGCTGTCCTGCCAGTAGAGACAACAACGGCATCTGTTGCGTCAGTCCGGCGCAGAAGGAGTCGATGGTCTGGATCCTCATACGGGCAGGATTCTGCGCCAGTTGCCAGTTGAGTTCCCGGTCCCTGGCAAGGGCCGGCGCTGCCAGCCTGCGGCGGGCTTGTGCGATGGCATCCTCTTCACTGCCGTTATCGGCGTCCCCGGGCTCCCCGGTTTTCAATGCCTCGATAATCCTGTTGCGCATCGCGGCAGCCGCCTTGCGGGTAAAGGTGATGGCAACGATCTCTTCCGGCGCATTGACGACTCCTAACAGGCGCAGGTAGCGCCGGACCAGCAACTCGGTTTTCCCGGAACCGGCCGGCGCCTGAACGATGAAGGACTGTTCCGGGTTTAATACCCGTTCTCGCGTTTCGTGGTCGCCTGGTCTCATTTTCGGGATACTTCGTGAATGCGGCACAGAAGGTGTTGATCGCACCAATCGCAGGCGCGCTGCTTGGGGGTCACAGAAGCGACGCCCCCGCGAAATTCGTTTGCCAGGTTTTCCAGTACGCCGCGCCAGTTCTCGAACGTCTCCTCCCAGGAAGGCGGCATTGCCCCGGGCCGCGCTTCCCGGTCAGGAATAAACCTTTGTGCCCGGCGGTCCTGGTCAAAAGCCGCGGTACCCGGCAGGATGTCTCCGGATTCCGCCAGGCCGGCGAAACCGAAATCACTGCCCCGTTTCAACCTGGCGAAGGCAACCGCGGCCACGGGTTCCGGGTGGGTAACGGCATACAAGGGCATTTGCGGCTCATCAGGCCGGTCGCCCGCCCAGGCATTGATGCTGGCCTGTCCTCCCTTGTAATCGATGATCACGCGGCGGCCGTCCTCGAGTGCGTCAACGCGATCCAGCCGGACGGAAAACTCCACATCGCCAATAACCAGGCGGGCATCCTCTTCCACGTTCGCCACTTCAAACGGCGCCCGTTGCAGTTCCAGTTCCAGCCATTCAACCAGCACCTGCGCCAGCCGTTTGCCTTCGATAGCAGCGAAACGTTTTGAAAATACCAGCGGGTAGCGCCTCCGGTACTCTGCAACCAGGCCCGTTACCAGGGTTTTGGCCAGGTCTTCCCGTTCCTCACGGTTCATGGCTGCGAGCTGTTCCCGGCTTTCCAGTCGCGACCAGGTATTTTCCATAAGCTCATGCAACAGGTTGCCCCGTTGCATCGCATCCAGGCCGATGTCAGCCTGTTCCAGTTGCCTGGAGTGCAGGCGATGCCTGGCGAAGGCGCGGAACGGGCATTGCGACTGGTCCCTGAACAGGGAAACGCCGCCACTATGCTGGCCGGTAACCGGCGGCGCTGCCGTATCCGTAATCGATTCGATTTTGCGGCCGGCAAAGACCACCTGTGCGTAGTTCTCCACCTGTGACCCCGGTCCTGGCGCATTGTTATGCCCCGGTTTGTTCATGGGGTTGCGGCGTGCCGGCGCCCCTGTCCCGGCAGATGACTCCGGATTTGCCAGCAGGGGGCTCGCCAGGAGCGGCCGGTCCTCTTCGTTACGGGCATGGCTCAGGATAATCTCCGGCGTGGCGTGCACCAGCGCTGTTTGCAGGTTCCCGGCCTGCTGCAGGTTGCTGTCCGCATCGGCGCCCGGCATCCCGTATTTTTTTTGCAGGGAGATGGGGACAAAGGGATTGGGCCGGGGCCGGGGCGGCCAGGCCTCCTCGGTCAGTCCCAGCATCCACACGCGATCGAAGACCATGGCCGCGGCGCCCTGGGGGTCGAGGACCTGTATCGGAGTTTCCGCGGTCTTCGGCTGGAAGCCGGTTCCGCCTGCGATACGCCGCAGTTGGGACAGCGCGTCGGCGCGTGACATCACCGGGTTTACCAGGCGCAATGAAACCAGGCTGTCCAGCACCGAGTGCCAGGATTGCACCTGCTGGTATTCCGTACTGTCCAGGCTGCGTTCTCCGGGCCAGCCGAAAATCTCAAGGAGACGGTTAAAGCTGTCGGTCCAGGCTTCCGGTGACTGCCTTGCCGGCAGTTCGGCCAGGACCGGGAAGATTTCCTGCAGTATGGCCATCATGACCGGGATGGGCTGTCCTTTATCGCCGGCGGCGCCGGCGAGGTAAAGCAAGTCGTCCCAGTCGAATGCGGTCTGTTTACGGGAACGGAGCGTTTCATCCAGCAATGCGCGTCCCGTGCGTTCCTCGTCGTGTCCCTTGATGAACGGCGTGCGCAGCAGGAAACCCAGGGTATCCATGGCAAGCGGCGCCCTGTTCAAACCCAGGATGGGGAAGATCCCGTTGATAAGCGGGTATTCCGCCAACGGTTGTCCTACCGAGATACTGAAGGGCAGGGGCGCGGCAGCGTCCCGGTAGCGCAGGTTGCCGGGCGCCAGCACGTCTTCAAAGATGTAACGGATGCGGGTCCGCAGCCTGCGCAGGTCCGGCGTGATGATTCCGACGGTAATCCCATCCTCTTCTTCAATACACCTGCGCGCCCAGACCGCAGCCGACCGGATTTCCTCGTCAGGGTCGGCGAAATCCAGCACCTGCGTGGATACATTGCCGTCCTCTTGCCGGCATTCATGCACGGTAATGCCGGTATCCTCCAGTTTCTTCAGTAACATTGACTGTTGTGGGGTGAACCGGTCAAACCCTGCCAGCGCCAGTCCCTTGCCGAAGATATCCGCATCGTCAGCCACGTTCCCGTGCAGGACGTCTGCCAATGACGCGTTATCGATCCAGTTGTTTTTCCCGCAGCGCAACGTGTATTCGTCTGCCCAGGACCTGAAAGCGACGGCATCTTCGTTCATGGGCGTGTCCCGGGGGAAAATCGGTACTTGATATTGTTTCAGGCGCTGCCAGGCAGCGGCAACCTGTGCCGCTACGGAAGTGACCTGCAGGAGACTGTGCCTGTAATCGGACAGTTCAATGATCTGCTGCCAGAGCACGTCTTCCTGTTCGCCGCTCAGCAGCAGGCCGCCGACCCCGTTGCGCCCGCGCAGGGTGGCCCAGCAGCGCCGCAGCCATGCCTGCCACGGCAATATATCCGGGGTCTCCCACGCGCGCCGGCCCTGGCACAACTGCTCCTGCGCGTACAGGTGCCTGAAGCGATGAGCGAGCCGCACGTTGGCGCAGACGACGGTATGACCGCGCTCGATGTGATCGCCAATTCGCATGCTACCGGGAAAGCCGGCGGGCCAGGGACTTCAGTTTCGTAATGCGTTCAATAGAAGACGGGTGTGAGCCGGAAAATCCACCGGACAGGTGCCGGGTTTTTTTATACACCAGTTCCTGCAGGCGCACCGCGCCTTGAGGGTCGTAACCGGCTTCAACCGCCCAGATCGCGCCCAGGTAATCAGCCTCCCGCTCGTTGTCGCGACTGTATTTAGTGTTGGCGGCAGTCTGCATGTCGGTCCTGCGCCTGTTCCTGTGGTCTTTGCCGTGGTCCAGCTTCAGGTGGCCCAGTTCATGGCCAATCAGTGCGGCGGCCATGTGGACATCCAGGCCAAGCAGGTCCAGCATGCCGAAATTGATGCCGATGACATTGATTTCCACAGCATTTTCCTCGTCGATCGGTTTTGCGTCCGCGATTGAAATGCCCTTCAGGCTCGTTTCTTCGGCGCCTGAATCGGGCCCGTTCCCGGCGCCGGGATCTTTCCGCACCAGTTCCCCCATGGCCTTGGTTGCAAAGGCGTTGGGAATTTCGCCGTCGGTGATGATCAGTTCCGACCTGAGTTCCGTGACTTCCTCAATGGCCTGCATGACCGAATAAAGATAGATCATCTGTTTTGTATCTATCCTCTTCAGCAGCCTGTTGTTTTTGTCGCGCAGTTCGATGGTCTCGGCGTTCCTGCCGGCAAGGTCCTCAATCCTCCAGGTGTAACTGAACGGCGCCGCGAAACTCTGGCTGGCTGCCAATACCGCCAGGAAGGCGATCAGGACAGTCTGTTTGCTCACGAATGTCATTTCCCGGTTGATATTTTGAAAAATCAGGTGTGTCAAGTATAAACCGTTAGAAGACGCGAATGCATCAGTAGTTCCCTCCGCCAGCTGATATTATTTACCATGGCAAGGGAACGATTGGCTGAATTTCCTATCTAAAACAGACGCCGGAAGTAGTAACGCAACAGGAGTATGCACTATAATGATCGGGCACGGCTATTCGGACAGGGCTCATGAATTACGCAGATAATATCAGCAGGTTACGAAACTGTTCTATCTTGATTGTCGCAGCGGCGCTTCTCACCGCCTGCAATACAACTGCTCCCGTTCGGTCATCAGGCGCTCCGGGCGCGCCGACTGCGCCAGGTTCACCTGCGCCGTCGGGTTCACCCGGTTCTTCGGGCCCGTCCGTCCAGGTGGGCGTATCGGGCATGCCGGAAGTGCCTGGTGTGCCGGGTATGCCCGAGACCGGAACCGGCGGCGCGCCGGGCGCGCCTGCACCCGGCAGGATTTCCGTACCCGCCCCGCAAGCCGGCCTGCCCTCCGCTGAGGCCGGCGGCGTTACCTCCACGGACCGGTCCGGCGGTAGCCGTACGTCGGCCGGGCCTCAGTCCACTGCCGCAACGGGCCGGGGAAAGACCGATGATGAAATATTGGCCGAGGCCCTGGAGGAACTCAATAAAAGGCGCGCGCCCACGCAGCAGGATGAAGGCGCCGCCGGACAAATGCCCCGGTCCGGCTCCGCTAGTCCGGCCAGTACCGACGCCGAGAAGAAGCAGTCCCTCGGTGAGGAACTGGACCAGGGTTTTGCCGAGTTCGACCGGCTGATTCTGAGCGAACAACAGGCCAGCAGTGAACGGGCGGAACAGGAAGGACACGGCGGCTTTCTTGAAGATGATGATCTTCTCGCAGAAGGCGATCACGCGCAGGCGCCAGCCGCGGAGCCGTTACAGACTGCGATGGTTGCTTCCGACCCTGCGTCCATCGAAGGCGAGATGGATATCCCGACCCGCAGCCACAGCCAGGTTCCTCCCGATCTTGTCGATGCCAGCGGCGATGACATCATTGCGCGCCAGTTGCGCGAAGCGGCAATGAAAGAACAGGATCCTGAGTTAAGGGAAAAACTCTGGGACGAATATCGTAAGTACAAGCGAGATTTAAGATGAATACAAGTCATGTGAAGCTGGTAGCAACCGTTGTATTGGCGTGTTTCAGCCTGGTTGCCTGCAACACGACCACGGTAAAGACGACCAGTTACGAGCAGGTGAACCTTGAATCAGAGGTAACGCCGGAAGAATTGTTGCTGGACGTGGGGGTCGGTATCTTCAATCCCGGCACCGATGCCCTGAGCGCCGGGGAAGAGGGCGTGTTCCCCAAGATCCGGGAGGCGGAAGCGCGTTTCATGCCGTACAAACTGATGGAGACATTGCAGCATACCGGCAACTGGGGCGTGGTTCGGGTGATACCGGACCGGCTCAGCGAAGTGGATGTATGGGTGGATGGGGAAATCCTGAAGTCGGACGGCGAAAACCTCTGGCTGCAGGTAACCGTGGAAGACGCGTCGGGGAAACGCTGGTTCAGCAAAAAATATACGGGAGTAGCCGGAAAATACTCCTATGACGATACCACCTCCAACCAGCGCGAACCGTTCCAGAAAGTTTATAACCAGGTGGCTAACGATATGCTGGCGTATCGCAACCAGTTCGACGCGGCTGAAATCAGGAATATGCGGACCATTGCCGAGTTGAAGTTCGCCAGGGACTTTTCGCCCGAGGTGTTCCACGATTACCTTGCGCTCGACGAGAAGGGGCGTTACGTGGTCAAGCGCCTGCCTGCCGCGGACGACCCGAGCCTGGAGCAGATACGCCAGATCCGCGAACGGGACTACATCTTCGTCGATACGCTGCAACAGTATTATGCCTCGTTCGTGAACCAGATGGAGGAGCCGTACAAGGAGTGGCGCGAGGCGTTCTACCTGGAAAGCCAGGCATTGAGGGAAGTCAAGTCCGAAGCGAATACCCGGCTCATCGGCGGCGCCTTGGCGGTGCTGGCCGGTATCCTGGCCCAGGGGGTTGACAGCAGGACTGCAAACACGGCCGGCTGGGTCGGCATTGGCGCCGGCGCGGCTGCAATCCAGAGCGGGCTGCAGAAGCGTGAAGAAGCCAAGATACATGTAGAGGCGCTGGAAGAAGTTTCAGCGTCCCTCGATTCCGAGATAGAACCTCACTCCATAGACCTGGAGGACCGTACGGTCACCCTGTCGGGCACGGTAAATGAGCAATACGGTCAATGGCGCCGGATTTTGAAGGAAATTCATGCTACGGAAACCGGTTCCGCCGTTGACACCGGCAAATGACGGAGAAGAGGGAGACCGGATTTGCCCCCATCAAGCCGGCGGCAGTCGACCTGACTGCAGGCGCCGGCGCCAGGGAGCAAAATAACAGGCGTTTGCGCGCACGGCCGTTGTTATGGCTGGGCGGCGCCGCGGCGTTGTGCATTGCGATCATCGTTTTCTTTGTGCTTCCGCGCTGGGGCCCAACCCTTGTCGTTGAATCAGGCGACGCGGCAGGCCGGACCGGACCAGCCGCTCCCGATACTGTCCCCATGCCGGCCGCGGGGAATACGCCGCAATCCACAGGCAGCACCGCCGCGCCGGGAGACGCCCCCTGGAGAAAAGCACAACAGTTTTCAGTGCGTAAGGAGAGCCAGGAAATCCTGCAGCAATTACTGGACGCGCAAAAGGCCCTGGAACAGAGCGGGGTAACCGTGTGGGGCAGGAAGGAATACGAACGCGCCATAGAACACGCCAGGTCGGGAGACGCCGAATACAGCCGGCAGAATTTCACCCGGGCGCTCGACCACTATACCCGGGCCCTGGAAATCTTCAGCGAATTGCTGGATGGCATGGAGCAGTTGTTCACCGATACCATGGCTGCCGGCGCAGCGGCGCTGGCCGCCGGTGATGCCGCTGCGGCCGGGGAGGCGTTCGGCATAGCCCTCGCCATCGATCCCATCGACCGGACTGCCCTGTTGGGCATGGAACGGGCGGGCACCCTCACGCAGGTCATGGACTTGGTCGATGAGGGCGATTCCCTGTTGCGCGCCGGCAAGGCGGAGCAGGCCGGGGCGTTGTACCGGCAGGCCCTGGAAATTGATTCCCATTCGGAACGCGCCGGGCAACAATTGCAGCAGGCGGAAAGCCAAATCAGGGAAAACGAGTTCAACCTTGCCATGTCTTCCGGCTTCAGCCTGCTGGAACAGGGACGCAGCGGCCAGGCGCATGAGGCGTTCTCCACGGCGCTCAAACTGAAGCCCCGGTCGCGGGCCGCGCGCAACGGTCTCGACCAGGCGCAACATCGAATCACCTCGGAAAAGATCAACGACGCGCTGAAACAGGCCGGGGTAGCGGAACAGAACGAAGACTGGCAGGGCGCCGTCTCTGCGTATGATGTTGCCCTCAAGCTGGACGGCAGCCTGGGCAACGCCCGGGAAGCCAGGCTGCGCGCGGAGTTGCGCAATGAAATACATACCAGGCTGGAACAGATACTGGCCCGGCCTGAGCGGTTGTTTGACGCCGGCGTGTATAACGAGGTTGCCGGTTTTCGCGACAGGATACAGGCGCTGTCCGATCCAGGGCCGGTGCTGGTAGGGCAACTGGCCAAGCTGAATCGCATCCTGGCCTTGGCGGAAACTCCCGTTACTGTGCAATTGAAGTCCGACAACCTGACCCTGGTCACCGTCTACAAGGTGGGCGAACTCGGTTATTTTACCAGCAAGACGCTGTCCCTCCGCCCCGGCAACTACGTGGCGGTCGGCCGTCGTGACGGCTATCGCGACGTACGAGTGGAATTCTTTGTCGACCCGGATAAAGCCATGGAGCCTGTCGTCGTCAGCAGCAGCGAAAAGATAGCCCTGGGGAACTGACCGGGTTTCCCTGCCAGGCCGCTTGCTGCCATGTCGAACAGCCCTGTAACGAATTCCAACGGACCGGCCCGGATTGAGGCGGCAAAATTTGAGCCGCTTTCGTCAAAAAAGAGTGTCAGGTCCATCGGGATCAACCCGCGCCTCTTCCTTGTCGTTACGCTGCTTGCACTGGCCGCGTTCTGTGCCTGGTTCATGTTGACCGCGAAAGCGGTCTATATTGAAACGGAACCATCGAATGCCGATGTCGATATATCCGGCACACTGAAACTGAAACTGGCGAACCGCTACCTGGTGCGCCCGGGCGCGCATAACCTCAGCCTGTCAGCTGAGGGCTACCACCCGTTGCAGGAAACGCTTAACGTCAGCGCAGAGGCGGCGCAGCATTATATATACCGGCTTGAAAAGCTGTCCGGCCACCTGCTCATCGACACCGGTGCGGTGACTGGCGCAGAAGTGCTGCTGGACGGTGTCTCCAGGGGGGAGACGCCTTTGGACCTCAGGAACCTCGCACCCGGGGAATACGCTGTGGAGATCAGGGCGGAACGCTATTTCCCGTTCCGGGCAGAAGTAATGCTGGAGGGGCTGGACCGCGAACAGCACCTGGACGCTGAGTTGAAGCCGGCATGGGCGGAAGTCAGCTTTGCCTCGGAACCGCCGGATGCGCAGGTGTTCAGCAGGGATGAAATGCTCGGCGCGACACCGCTCACCGCGCAACTGCTGGAGGGCAGGCACGAAGTCAGGATCAAGGCGGCCGGCTACAAGGTCTGGCAGGATTCGATTACCGTGGTCGCCGGTGAGCCGCAGACCATCGCCGATATCAGGCTGGAACCGGCGGACGCCACGCTGTTCCTGGCGTCCAGTCCGGCCCGGGCCAATGCCACCGTCAACGGGAACTTCCTGGGCCTGACGCCGCTGGAGGTGCCCCTGACGCCTGGAGAGGCCACTGAAATCCGGCTGTTCAAACAGGGCTACGAACCTGCCGCGAGATCCGTGACCGCGCAATCGGGAGAGCAGAAGAGACTGTCCGTCGCCCTGGAACCCGAACTGGTGCCCGTGGTGGTCAGGGTAGAACCTGGAGATGCAAAAATATTCGTTGACGGCGCGCTGGCCGGAGAGGGCAGCCGTACCCTGCAGTTATCCACCAGCAAACACCAGGTGGAGGTCCGCAAGCAGGGTTACGTGGATTACAAAACCACGCTGACTCCTCACATCGGGGTGGACCACGAGCTGGTGGTGCGCCTGAAGACTGTCAAACAGGCAAAGCTGGAGGCCCTCAAACCGGTCATCACCGCGCCGGCCGGACAGACCCTGAAACTGTTTTACCCGGGCGCCGTCACCATGGGAGCATCGCGCCGGGAACCGGGGCGCGGGGCCAATGAGACCCTTCGTAACGTCAAGCTCACCCGGCCGTTTTACCTGGGGCTGACGGAGGTGACAAACCGGGAGTACCGGCTGTTCGACAAGGGGTTTTCGTCCGGGGTCGAGCGCGGCAACAGCCTGAATGGAGACACCCAGCCGGCGGCAAACCTCACCTGGGAGCATGCGGCGCGCTATTGCAACTGGTTGAGTAAAGAGGAATCCCTGACACCGTTCTATATTGAAGAGGACGGCAGGGTCACGGGATTCGACAAGGCGGCTGACGGTTACCGCCTGCCGACCGAAGCGGAATGGGCCTGGGCGGCGCGGACCACGAACACGGGCGCTACACTCAAGTTCCCCTGGGGCGCGGAGATGCCGCCCGCAAAGAACAGCGGCAACTATGCCGACCGCAAGGCGGCGGCCCTGTTCGGCAGGATTATCGGCAACTATGACGACGGCTACGCGGTCAGCGCGCCGGTCGGAAGTTTCACTCCCAATGACAAGGGACTGTTCGACCTGGGCGGCAACGTCGCGGAGTGGGTAAATGATTTCTATGATGTGGTGGTCAGCGCCGGCAATAAAGTCGAGGCAGACCCAATGGGGCCGTCAAACGGTGAGTTCCACGTCATTCGCGGCTCGAGTTGGGCCCACGGCGCCATCACCGGGTTGCGCCTGTCGTTCCGGGATTACGGCAACAAGGCCAGGAATGACTTAGGCTTCAGGATTGCTCGTTTTGCGGATTGAATGGGATACGTGCGCTCGGACGCACATTAATTTTTGCCCGTTGAAAGAATTCTTCATCGAGTTCCGGGATGTCGCTGGTATCAATAGCCTCATCCCCCATTTCATTCAGCCGCTTCCAATCAGTTTTTGATCCTTTTTTCATAGCGTTGTATTTCATATTAGCATGTATGTAGATCATACCGATAGAATAGCGTTAGCGACAATTTGGGGACTTCTTCATAACCTTCTATTGATGGTTAGCATACATACCACTGCACACCTACTACTACTTGACAGATAAGAAAGGGATGTGTATGATAGCACTCTATTATCAAAATATCCCTTTATGAGGTATGCTATGAGTAAGTACAGTCCGTTGGGAGAACACCTGAGGGCGCAACAAAGCGACTCCTGTGTGCTGACGTTTTCCCGGATCGAAGAAATCATCGGCGCCCCTCTTCCTGCCAGCGCCAGGCAGCGTGAGCAGTGGTGGGGAAATGACAAGACCCATACGCAGGCATGTAGTTGGATGCAGGCAGGTTGGAAGGTCAGGCAGCCCCGTCTTATGAAAGAACAGGTTTGTTTTTCGCGAAATAATTCCCAACCTCCGGCCAACGGTGGACAATCCACGGAGAAGGCGGTTTCACAGGTGGTAGTACGCAACCTCGATGCCCGGGTTGTGGCGGAACTTAAGCAGAGGGCAAGGCGAAACGGTCATTCCCTGGAACAGGAATTGAGAGTGGTTCTGGCGCGTGCCGCGCGCCCGGGGAGAAGGGAATTGATTGCCGAAGCCGACCGTATCCGGGCCATGACCGCCGGCCCGCTGGAGGATAGCGTGTCTCTCCTGCGACAAGCCCGTGACAATCGATGAAGCGCTTGGTCGTTGACGCAAGCGTTGCGTGTAAATGGTTTTTCGACGAGAACTTGTCATCCGAGGCGCGCATGCTGGCGGAGTCGGAGGCGGTTTTTTCCGCCCCAGACATGATTCTCACGGAATGCGCTAATGCCGTCTGGCGAAGAGTAGTGAGCAAAACGATTTCGCGGGCGCATGCACAGGCCTTTCTTAATGCCCTGCCGCAGTGGTTTGAGTTGCTGGCTCCGTCAGCGCAGTTGCACGAGGCAGCTTTCGAAATGGCCTGCGTCCTGGAGCATCCGGTTTACGATTGCCAGTATCTTGCGCTCGCCGAAAACGAAGGGACACGACTGGTCACGGCAGACCGTGTCTTTGCCGACCGGGTGCGCCGCTCGCGCTGGCGGGACCGGGTCGAGAGTCTGGGTGGAGATTCGCCGGGTTCATCATGAAAAACCTTTTCAGCTTCGTCTTCCGGCATGGGCCCAATGTCTTCCCCGGGCCAGGGCGCTACGACGAATACGCCGGTTGCGTGCGTGTGTTGAAGCCTTATTGTGCGGCGGTGATACAATACAAGCATGCACATGTAGTTCGATATTGTTTGAGATGACGACAATGACCTCGAGCCAAGCACATAACAACGACGATACCTCCAATGAGATCGACTTTTCCGGTGGCGAACGCGGCAAGTTTTACCGCAAGGATGCACACACACAATTGCCGATTCACCTCGAAGCCAGTGTACAAAAAGCGCTGACTGAGCTGGCCAATGCCAAAGGCGTCGATCTTTCAGTGCTCGTTAATGACTTATTGAAGAAAGATATTGAACTGATTCAGATGGGACGCTAGGCGCCCGGGGCAAATGACCGTTGGAATTATGGGGCGTATGATTTCGGAAATTAATAATCGGATCAAAGATGTGGAACGACTTTGTATCCATTACCGTGTACAACGGCTTGACCTGTTTGGTTCAGCCGTAACCACACAGTATAACGCTGAGGAAAGTGACCTGGACTTCGTGGTGGAGTTCCAACCGTTGCCTGCCGGTGAGTATGCTGATACCTACTTCGGCTTACTGGAATCTCTGGAACAGCTTTTCAACTGCCCTGTGGATCTGATAATCGGGTCGGCAATAAAAAATCCCTATTTTCTGAAATCGGTGGAGAAAACGAGAACCCCAGTTTATGAGACTTGAATTGAAGCTTTACCAGAAGAATAAATGGGAACAGCAAAGATCACAAATCATGTTTGCAAATGGAATATGCCAGATAGGCAACATTGGAAAGGTGTCCATTGATGTATAGAATGACTTTTATTCTTGTTATGTTTGCTGCTGTTTCGGCGGTGGCGCAGGAAGTCCCTGGCGGCGCCGACCCTGACTCCGTACAAGCAAAGCAGGAAACTGCTGAACAGCAGACTGAAGAGGAAGCAGCCGACGTCGCGCCGGAATTCTTCGATCCGACCGAGGAGATTTCCGAGGATCATTCCGTAGAATTTCCAGTCGATATTTAAGCCCAATCATGAAATTCAATCAGACCACAGATTTTTTCTACCAGTTGTTTACGCTGATCGCCGCGATCATCATCGTTCACGCGATTTACGTCGCGGTCATCCGTCCCAACGCGGAAGCCCTGCTGGAAGAGCAGCGCATCCAGCAGGAAGCCGGGGAAAGCTACGAGGTGCGGCGCTCCGTGTTTATCGTGATCAAGGACTTTGAGCAGGAAGCCTGTTTTATCCTGGCCTTGTGGGTCGTCGCCATCATCGGCCTGAAAGCCCGGATTGCGCTTTCCGAAAGGCGTCTGCTTAACCGCTCCCTGCTGGAGGTGGCGCCCGGCGCCACCATCCTGCCCGAGGATATCCGGCAATATATCAGGCCGTTACAGGCCCTGGAGGAGGATGAACGGGAATACCTGTTGCCGCGTACGTTGCAGGCGGCATTGCAGCGTTTCGGCTCCACCGCGGACATACAGGATGTCTCATCGGCTATCCGGGAAATATGTGACACGGAATCCGACCGGCTGGATTCTGAACTTTCGATGATCAGGTATGTTATATGGGCTATTCCTTCTATCGGATTCATCGGTACAGTGCGCGGTATCGGCGCAGCCCTCGGTCAGGCCCACCGCGCGGTTGAAGGCGATATAGTCGGAGTGACCGTCAGCCTTGGGGTTGCCTTCAACTCCACTTTCATCGCCTTGATCATCAGTATTTTCATTATGTTCTTGATGCACCAGTTACAGTTGATGCAGGAACGACTGGTGCTGGACACCCAGCATTACTGCGACGTCAACCTGTTGCGGCATTTGCAGGTGCGGTAGGCAGTGTTCGGAGCAACATTTTATCTGAGAAGTTTCTGCTTGATGTGTGCGCTACGTCGCGCTCCCTCCATGCGGCTTTGACAGATCTTGGGCACGAGGTTCTGCCTGATAGCTGCCTCTTTCCCCAAGCCTATGACGAAACCTGATACACGTTCGTCCAGGAGGGTTTTCCGCTTGACATATATGCACATTTGGCATACAAATAGTCATGGACTTTGAATGGGACGAAAACAAACGCCACTCCAACCTCATTAAACATCAGGTGGATTTTGTTAAAGCAAACAAACAAGAGCGAAGACAATATGAGGCTTGATACGATGAGAGACACATGATTTTCAGTGAAGGCAGACGCGGGGCAGTAGTTAAAACTACGAAAGAACGTATTACCATTCGACTTGACCCCGATATTATTCAATGGTTTAAAGATCAGGTGCGAGGTGGAGGGAATTATCAATCCCTGATAAATGACGCGCTACGCCATCATGTGCAGCGTCAGGGCGAACCGCTTGAAAGCACTCTGCGCCGGGTCATCCGGGAGGAAATGCATGTTACCTGACCTGGCTAAGCCAGAACCAGACAGGGTGTCACCTGTTCGTTATTCCGGGCCCGTTCGTCATTTGCGAAGCTTGTCTCCGCATGTCGTAAGTGGAGAGCGGGAATCCAGCCCATAAATCAACTCCGTATCTATCTGACACACAGAGTACAGAAGTTGTATGATGTTGAGGCAGCGGTTACCTGATAATTTGCACACTTCTATTCAGTGGATAAAACAATGACAGAAGAGAACGAACTACTGGAACGTATCACGATGCGGCCGGATGTCTTCGGTGGCAAACCGATTATCCGCGACAAGCGCATCGCTGTGGAGCACATTCTGGCTAACTTGGCGGCAGGGGAAACCATTGAGAACCTGCTCAAGGACTACCCATTCCTCGAGATGGAAGATATCCAGGCATGTCTTCTTTTTGCTCACCGATCATTGGCGGGGGAACACGTGCATGACCGTATCGCGGTTCGCAAGGCTTCGTGAAGTTTCTGCTTGATGTATGCGCTGCGTCACGCTCGCTCCATGCGACTTTGAAAACACTCGGGCACGATGTCCTGTCTGCCCACGACCTCTTTCTCCGCGCCTCTGATGAAACCATGCTGGCATTCGCCCGGGAGGAGAAGCGCATACTCATCACTGAAGACAAGGATTTCGGGGAGCTCGTCTTTCTGCGTGGCTTGCCGCATCCTGGCATCGTTCGGCTTGTTGAAATGACGTCAGTGGAAAGAGTAGACGCCATGCTGTTCCTTATTGAACAATACGCAGATGCGATGCACGATGGAGCGATCATTGTTGTCACCAGAAAGCGCATACGCATACGATCAGCAAGGATTAGTGAGGGACGATAGGAAAAGATTAGGGTCGGACCACCTAACTCTATCCAACTACTTGTTTGCATTGAGTTAATTTATCATTTGCATATGAAACTCCCTCATAGAATGCCATTTATGCCATCAAAAACGATGTTGAAGTACCTCGTACCTGTTCTACGGCGTTACTTCCCTCGTAATGCTCGCTTTGCTTGTACAGGGTGTGTTACTCCTAAAAACCATGTTTTGGCGTGTGAAAAGCCACTTTAAGCCTGCTGAAAGCAGGTCTTGTTTGGTGGTTTCCCTTTATTATCAGTAAGTTTTGTCAGCTTGAACTGGTCTGACCCCTTAAGCGCGCGATGCCCGGTTTGATGCCGGTTTTCGGGAATGCCGGTATCCGGGGAATGACCTGGCCGGGGATTGCCGCGCCGGAAAGACGTTCCCCGGCCCTGGTATCCAGTCCGGGGAAAAATGGACGCCTGTACTGCCCTGTACCGGCCTGTACGGGTTGACCCCTTGCCCTGCTATCCCCGGAAACCGGCTTTTCTCAAGTCCCTGGTGTCCGCCTTCATTAAAAGGCGTCGCTTTCCCTGGCCCGTTTTCTTTCAATATATTTTTCCAAATTGGGATATTCAAAATCCAGGTGAATACGTGAATCAGAATAATTAACAGCCCGTACCTTTAAACCAATAGCGTACACGTTGCCGACCTGTTTGTATCCTATGTGTTGAAACCAATAATAATCGTAAACCCACTCATTTTGATATATTTTCAGCAACCAATCTTGCGGGTCGTGCGAATAAGAACCCCCATAGTGTGATGTCGGCTCGCCGTATTTCGCTGTAAGTTGGTCTTTTATCCTCTCAATTTCAGCCCTTGCCTGATGACCATAGCTATCATTCTTCAGGGTTTTTCCGATTGCCCGCACTTTCAATACTCCCAGGCCGTCGTCGTGTGAAGGTAAATAAAGCTCGAATGCCGGATGGGGTTTTGGCGCGTCTGTACATGCATACACGTCCTTGTCAACTTCCATCACTGAACAGGGTGTGACTGAAAGTGTGGTCAAGCGACCTGTTGCCAATACTCATCCCACAGGC
>JAPPLI010000115.1:0-9862 GCA_028819495.1 Gammaproteobacteria bacterium
TTGCATCCTTCCCTGGATGCAACCCTACGGGCGGCTATCGCCGTGCAAATCGGCCATCCTGCCGATTTGTCACGTATACTACTATCCTGCATATATCTTCCGGAGAAAGTTATGAAACAGCCATTGCTTGGCCTGGCTACACTGCTGATGGTAATCGTCATCTCACTTGGGATAATCAGCCTGTTTGAAGAAGCCACCTTCAGCACATGGGTCGCTTTTCTGTTCATGTGCTGCGTCCCTGCACAAATCGTATTTGCGCTGGTATGGCATTGCTCCATACCGGATGCGGTGGGAAAGCTGAAACAACCGGGCAGGGGACTAGCCTTCACCGTCCTGACAGCCGTGCTCGGAATGGTTATTGCCGTATTGACTTATCACCTGGTTGGTAAAGGCCACGGCATCACGCCCATGCTGTTGATGTATACCATTCTGACCGTCGTGGTGACGTTCTGGTTCGCTGTATTATGGCACTGCTGGCCTGTTACGCTGCTCAGTGATAATCCGCTCGTAATCGGCGCCAGCGCGCTTCTGGTAGCCTACCTTGGAGCGTACGTCATTTTTGTAATTTTCTTTGATTTCTCATTCCTTCAAGGCGCGCCGGTTTATTTCCCTGACGCCGACCCGGGTGGCATGTTCATGGCCTGGACCCCGATGAGTTTTGCCGTAACCACGGTGGCAATGATTCTGACCTTGGTGCTGTTTGACTTCTGGCCGGTCGCCGGCATCTCGAAGCCCGGTGTCAAGGTGTTCGCTGCAACGGCCGTTGTTGTGCTGCTGGCTGCCGTAGTGTATTACCTTGGAGTATGCCTTGCAGGCATGGACAAGGTCCGGTATATGTCACTGGTGCCGGTTTCCTATATCTTCGGCATATTCCTGCCGCTGAGCCTGATGCAGGGGAGCTTGTTCAGCAATCTGAAACAACCGCTGAAAGGCCTGGCATTGGCGATTTTCTGCGCCGTCGCCGCCCTTATTCTGCAACAAATATATCTGCTGATGGGGCCGGTAGTATCAGGGCCACTGGCCGCCGGCCCGGAGGGTCATTACCAGGAAGAATTATGGCTCGCGTCAGCGCTGCTCGGTTTGACGTTCCCGGTCCTGGTCGTTGTGACGGACTACTTTGGGTTCTGGCCTTTGAAGAAAGGATGAGGGGCTCACTTTCTTTTCCTCCGCCTCTCTCCTTTCACCCGCGCGTGATCCGGCGTTGACGCCTTCTTTGGTGATAGCTTAACGACTTTCGACAGGTTCGGAAAAGCATCCGTCTTGTGCGGTATGGCCATGGCGTTGACGAAATATTCCTGAAACTTCGTTTCGACTGCGGTCTCGATTTTCTCTATCCTCCTGACCACGGTTTCGATCTCCTCCCTGGATTCATTGTTCAGCAGGGCGATCCTGGCGCCGGTGCCGGCGGCGTTGCCGACGGATGCGACCTGTTGCAGGGGGCAGTCCGGTATCATCCCCAGGACCATGGCCAGTTTGACGTCGATATGGCTGCCGAATGCGCCGGCCAGTCTTATCCTGTCCACGGACGCGATGCCCATCCTGTCCATCAGCAGCTTCACGCCCGCATACAATGCGGCCTTGGCAAGCTGGATCTGCCTGATGTCGTTCTGGGTAATGGAGATCGTCGAGTCTCCACGGTAGAGGATATAAGAGTAGGTGCGGCCGTCCTCGATGATACGGTCGGTCCTGCCCTTCAGCCTGCCGTCGATCATCCCGTCACTGGTCAGGATCCCGCACAGGTACATTTCCGCCAGGGCTTCGATAATGCCTGATCCACAGATGCCGGTGACGGCGGCGGGCTTGTCCAAAGCCGCGAACGCCGGGTCGTCGGACCAGAGGTGCGAACCGATTACCTTTATCCTGGGCTCCAGGGTATCAGGGTCAATACGCACCCGCTCAATAGCGCCGGGGGCAGCCCGCTGCCCGCAACTGATCTGTGCGCCTTCAAACGCCGGCCCCGTCGGGCTGGAACAGGCCAGCAGCCGTTCCCGGTTCCCCAGCACGATTTCCGCGTTGGTGCCGATGTCGATGAGCAGGCTGACGTCATCGTGAACGTGGGGTTGTTCGGACAGGATGACACCGGCCGTATCGGCGCCCACGTGACCGGCTATGCACGGAAGAATATAGACAATCCCGCCGGGATTGATATCGATATCCAGTTCTCCCGCATCCACATAAACTGACGAATCGACCGCCAGGGCGAACGGCGCCGCGCCCAGTTCAACCGGGCTGATGCCCAGCAGCAGGTGGTGCATTATGGGATTGCCGGCTACCGTGATGCTGACGATATCCAGGGGAGAGATGCCCGTGCCGGTACTGATTTGGCCGATGAGCCGGTTGATTCCCTCCCGGACTGCCCGGGTCATTTCTCCGGCGCCTTCAGGGTGCATCATGACGTACGACACCCTGCTCATCAGGTCTTCACCGAAACGGATCTGCGGGTTCATCATTCCGTCGGAACTGATGACCTCGCCCGTGCTCAAATCACAGAGGTGCGCGGCGATCGTGGTCGAACCGACGTCTATGGCCAGGCCGTACACGACGTCCTTGTATCCCGGCCACAACGCGATGATTTCCCTGCCCTGGTGTATCGCGGCCGTGACCGACCAGTCGCCTTTTCGCAATGCCGGCTGCATATTGTCCAGCAACGCAAAGCGCCATCTCAGGTCATCAAACCCCCACTGGTAGCTCAATGCCTCCACCAGCCTGGTCATGTCGCTCTTGGGTTCGTACATGTCCGCTTCCTGTACTTCCACGTAGTGCAGGTGGACAACCGGGTCGAGCATAATATCTCTCTGTTCGGCCTCCTTGCGTACCAGTTGGCGATGAATCTGGCTCTCGGGCGGCACATCGATAAGCAAATCGCCCTGGACGGCGGCCTGGCAACTCAGGCGCCGGCCGTGGTCCAGAGGAGTTTTTCTTTCGCCGTATTTCTGCTCGGTAGCGCTGAATGGAGAGAGATGTTCCCGCTTCGAGGTAATTCCGAGCTTGGGGAACCGGCCCTCGGTGCAGGTGATCTGGCAGCGTCCGCACAGGCCGCGGCCGCCGCAGACTGAATCGATGTCGACGCCCAGTTCCCGGGCTGCTTCGAGCAGGGGAGTGCCCAGGTGAAAAACGCCCCTGCGCCCCGAGGGGGAAAAAACAACTTTAGCCGTATTACCTGATTTATCCATTGTGTCCGCAGATGACGCAGATTATCGCAGATGTAAATTACCTGTAAAAATTATTATTTTATCTGCGTTCATCTGCGTCATCTGCGGATAAATATATCAGGCGCGGCGCCGGCGCCGGGGTCTGTCCTTGCGTCCGCTTCCCGCGGCCAGTTCGGCCACAGGCTCACGGTATTTCTTGATCCAGCGGGCGCAATCCGGGTCATGCCCCATCATTACGTCCGCGCCAAGCACCGCCTGCATTACCTCGCCGTGGAGGGGGTTGGTAATGGCTGAGGTCATACCGGCGCCGATGGCCATGGTGAGAAATGCCCCGTTGATGCCGTTGCGATTGGGCAGCCCGAAACTGATATTGGACGCGCCGCAGGTCGTATTGACCTTGAGTTCTTCGCGCAGGCGCCTGACTATGTGCATGACCTGTCTGCCGGCCATATTGATTGCCCCGACAGGCATCACCAGCGGGTCGACTACGACATTGCTGTGATGGATGCCGTGGTCAGCGGCGCGTTCCACGATTTTCCTGGCCACCTCGAAGCGCACGTCCGGGTCCTCCGATATGCCCGTCTCATCATTGGAAATGGCCACCACTGCGGCGCCGTACCTGGCGACCAGGGGCAGTACCGACTCCAGCCGTTCCTCTTCGCCGGTGACGGAATTGACCAGGGCCTTGCCCCGGTAGACGGCCAGGCCGGATTCCAGGGCCGCGACGATGGAGGAATCAATGGACAAGGGCACATCCGTGACCGACTGTACCAGTTTCACCGCTTGCGCCAGGATTGCCGGTTCATCAGCCAGCGGGATGCCGGCATTTACGTCCAGCATGTGTGCGCCGGCTTCAACCTGGTTGACGGCGTCAGCTTCCACGCGGCTGTAATCACCCTGTTTCATCTCTTCCGCCAGGACTTTGCGACCGGTGGGATTAATCCGCTCGCCGATGATCACGAAGGGCCTGTCAAACCCGATAACGACCTCCCTGGTCGCTGAACTTATCAATGTCTCTGTCATTGTTGTTGCTGCTCCGGTAGTTAACCTGCTTCACGTAACCTGTTTTCTTCCCGTACACGGGCAATGTCTGGATGCCACGGCGTTCTGCCCTGCAGGATGCCCGTTGATTCCACTATTTCGGCAACCCGGTGTTCCTGCTTGTAGGCCATGATATGAATGCCGTGTATGCCCCCGATTTCGCGCACCTGGTGAATCATCTCCGTACAGATGTTGACACCTTCGCGGGCCTGATCAGCGGCGCCCCGCAGCCGCCTGACAACGGAATCCGGTATATGTATCCCGGGGACATTGGCGCGTATCCATTCCGCTGAGCGGGCTGAGGAAAGTGGGCCTGCGCCGGCCAGGATATACGCTTTCTCGTGCAGTCCGAGTTCGCGCACACGCGCCATGTACCGGCTGAACATGCCGATATCGAAGCAGTACTGGGTTTGGATAAACTGTGCGCCGGCGCTGATCTTTCTCGCCAGGCGCAACGGGCGGATATCGAATGGTTCTGCGAACGGGTTGGCCGCGGCGCCAAGGAATACCTGCGGCGGACTGGTAATCACTCGCCCGCTCATGAAGCGGCTGTTGTCACGCATGTCACGCAGCATTTCCAGCGTGCTCATGGAATCCAGGTCAAATACGGGTTTTGCCTGTGGATGATCACCCGATTGCACGCCGTCCCCGGTGAGACACAGTATATTTGCGACGCCCATGGCCGATGCGCCCAGCACGTCCCCCTGTATGGCTATCCGGTTTCTGTCCCGGCAGGACACCTGCATGACCATGGCGTAACCTCGGCGCGTCAGCAGTGCACAAATACCGACACTGGACATGTGGCAGTTTGCGCCGGAACCGTCGGTGGCATTGATCGCGTCCACGTAGCCGTCGAACATGGCCGCGCGTTCGTATACCTCAGCAGGATCGGCTGAATCAGGAGGGGCTATTTCAGTGGTCACCGCAAAGCCGCCGGCGCGGAGCACGCGTTCCAGGCGGCCGGGGGATACATGTCCCGGCAGGACTGGCAGGTTTTCTCCCGCTACCGGTTCGTCTTCAAACAACATTTTTGAGTTCCGGATGGCCGCGATGTTCCCGGATTTTCCTCATCCAGGCAGAGGTGCCCTGGAGGCGCGCATCTACGGGCGGCAGCACCGGATCGACAACCTGTGCATTTTTGTTCATACGCCGATTGCCATCCCGGGCGACCACCCAGACGCACGGCATGTCCGGCTTGACCTCACAGGAGCCATCCGGTCGGACGCCGCCGCAAGGCCCGTTCCTCATGGTCTTCGGACAGTTCATCGGGCAGGACATACCGGTGATATTCAGGGTGCACTGGCCGCAGGACCGGGAATCGAACAGGAAGCCTTTTATGGGTTTTTCAATGGAGAGGAACAGCTTGTCCAGACGCTCATAGCCGATGCGCGCAAACAGGGGATGGAACCGGATGAGGATGTTCTCCCAGGCATTATAGAGAGCGCTCAGCCATCCGGCATTGCGTGCTGACCAAAGACGCATTCTGTACATGGCATTTATCCGGCCGGGTCCTGTGCCACTCCATGTCTCCTTATCAACTCGACCAGGCGCTCATCGGAATAAGCCGCTTCGATTTGCTTCGCTTCCAGGTCTGCAGCCTGCTGCGGATCTTGTGCGTTCGCCATGACGGACTTGATCCGTTTCCACTCTTTCATATAGGCATCGCTGTCCTGTTTGCGCGCCCGCATTGCGGCCCTGTCTATGGCATTCTGAAAGCGCGGGTTCAGCAGGACTTTGCCCTTTTTCCGTCCCTGTTTCACAATTACCTGTGAGGGAATGTCACGCCAGTACACGATAATTTTTTCCATGTGCGGGTATCAGGCAATGGTATCCGGGTTCCGTCAGTAATTCTTATCCGGAAATTGTAATTTTCGCTTTGCGATATATGACAGCAGCGCCTCATCTAACGCTGTGTCGAGCGCCGGCGGCGTGTAATCCCACAGCATTTTCTTCCAAATCCTGTTAGCCCGTTGCGCTGTGTCCAGGGAGCCGTCTTCCTGCCATTGTTCGAAACTGTTGTTGTCGGCCGTGATGGAACGATAGAATGCAGTCTCGAAATTCGCCTGGGTATGGGTGGCTCCAAGGTAATGTTTGCCGGGTCCCACTTCCCGTATCGCATCCAGGGCCTGACCGTTATCCGATATGTCCACGCCCTGCAGCAACACCGCTATCATGTTGGCCTGGTCCATGTCGGTGATGAATTTTTCATATCCGATTGCCAGTCCGCCCTCCAGCCAGCCGGTCGTATGCAGCATGAAATTGACTCCGGCAAGTGCGGCCGCCTGCAGGGTGTTGGCCGACTCATAGGCAGCTTGCGCGTCAGGAATTTTTGCTGCACACAACCCCCCGCCGCTGCGGAATGGGACACCCAGCCTGCGCGCCAGCGCCGCGGCGATGTAGAGCACCAGGCTGGGTTCGGGTGTACCGAAGGTCGGCGCTCCGGACTGCATGGACATGGAGGATGAGAAAGTGCCGAAAACCACCGGCGCGCCGGGCCTGACTATCTGGATAAAGGCCATGCCGGCCAGGGCTTCCGCCAGTATTTGTGTAACCGTACCGGTTACGGTTACCGGCGACATTGCGCCGGCCAGTATGAACGGAGAAATCACCGTGGCCTGGTTATTGCGGGCATAGATTTTTGCCGCTCCAAGCATGGTGGCGTCATAGGTCAGCGGGGAATTTGCGTTAATCAGGCTGGTTATTACCGTATTCTGTTCCACAAACTCTTCGCCGAACACGATTTTGGCCATGTCAACAGTGTCCTGCGCCCGTTCCGGATGGGTAACCGATCCCATGAACGGCTTGTCGCTGTACTTGATATGGCTGTAGATCATATCGAAATGGCGTTTGTTGACCGGCAGATCCACAGGTTCGCAAACGGTGCCGCCGGAATGGTGCAGGCCGGGGCTCATATAAGTCAGTTTGACAAAATTACGGAAGTCCTCGATGGTGGCGTAGCGCCTGCCCTCATCGAGGTTGTGGATAAAAGGCGAACCGTAGGCAGGTACCAGCACGGTGCGCCTGCCGCCGATGACCACGTTGCGTTGCGGGTTGCGCGCATATTGGGTGAATTCAGCCGGCGCTGATGCCTGGATTACCTCCCGGCACATGCCTTTGGGGAAACGCACCCGTTCACCTTGTACGTCCGCGCCCGCTTCACGCAACAACGTCAGCGCCTCCGGGTCATCACGGAAGTCTATGCCGATCTCTTCGAGAACCAGGTCGGCGTTTGTTTCGATCAAGGCAA
Organism: Gammaproteobacteria bacterium; assembly: GCA_028819495.1. Lineage (GTDB taxonomy): Bacteria > Pseudomonadota > Gammaproteobacteria > Eutrophobiales > Eutrophobiaceae > JAAXHV01. Next base: position 7,441 of record JAPPLI010000115.1, read on the forward strand.
GACCCGCTTCATCCAGGAGTTCGTAATATGGGATCCTGCGCTCAATAAAGGCCGATTCCTGTATCTGGGGCCGTTGACGGGCAGCTTTTTTGGCGCTTCGGCTTCCGCTACGCCTGCGCCGGGGTTGATCTTTCATGGTCGCGGGAACAAAAGATTCCAAGTGATTGTTACATGGTGTAATTTTGCACCGGGGCAATGTTTATTGTATGTGGCGGAACGACATTCCTGCATGTATATACGACATGGGTATTAGATTGTTTTGAAGACAGTCGCAGCGGCGTCTATGGTCATCTCTGTTTCGCGTGCGCCATGAGCGCTGGAGATAAATCCGGCCTCGTAACTTGATGGCGCCAGGTAAACGCCGTTTTCCAGCATGCCGTGAAAAAACCGGTTGAAGGACTCCTTGTCGCAGGCCGTTGCCTGCAGGTATGAGGTGACAGCGGAAGCATCGGTAAAAAACAGGCCGAACATGCCTCCGGCCTGGGAGGTAGTGATGGGTACGCCGTTTGCCTCGGCTGCCTGCTTCATTCCCGTGAGCAGGTTGGCCAGGTTGCCTGACAGGGCGGCAAAGAAGCCGGGTTCCGATATCAGTTCAAGTGTTGCCAGGCCGGCGGCCATGGCCACGGGATTGCCTGATAAGGTTCCTGCCTGGTACACGGCGCCGTCCGGCGCGAGGCAATTCATGATCTCCCGGCGTCCGCCGAACGCGCCCACAGGCATGCCGCCACCGATTACCTTACCGAGCAGGGTCAGGTCGGGAGTGATGCCATATAGTGATTGAGCGCCTCCCCGGGCAACGCGAAAGCCGGTCATGACCTCATCAAAGATCAGCACGCTTCCGTAACCGGTGCAGGCTGCGCGCAAGGTATCCAGGAAACGTTGCGAACCGGGGATGCAGTTCATATTGCCGGCAACCGGTTCGACGATCACCGCGGCGACCTGGTCGCCGACTTCGGCAAATACGTCGGTTACCTGGTCGCAGTCGTTATATGCCAGTGTGATGGTGTGCTTTGCCGTATCCACGGGCACACCCGGTGAAGTAGGGATCCCCAGTGTCAGGGCGCCGGAACCGGCCTTGACCAGCAGAGAGTCGGCATGGCCGTGGTAGCAACCTTCGAACTTGATTATTTTATCCCTGCCGGTGAAGCCGCGTGCGAGCCTGATGGCGCTCATCGCCGCTTCCGTCCCCGAGTTCACCATGCGTACCTTTTCAATGGCGGGCATGAGCGAGCAGATTTTCTTTGCAAGGACTGTCTCAATCGGGGTGGGCGCGCCGAAGCTCAGGCCCATTGCCATTACTTCCCGGACCCGTTCCAGAACAACCGGATGGGCGTGCCCCAGTATCAACGGCCCCCAGGAACCGACGTAGTCAATATAGGAGCGCCCATCGGTATCATAGAGGTAGGCTCCGCTGCCGCGTTCGAAAAACACGGGATCTCCACCCACGGCCCTGAACGCGCGCACCGGTGAGTTCACGCCACCGGCGATATATTTTTTCGCTTCGTTGAAAAGACTGTCATTCATCACATTTCTTCATTTGTCTTGAGCAATCGATTGAATTCCATTACCGCTGAGTATGGGTCTTGAGCCTGGTAGATGCTGCTGATCACTGCGAGCATGTCCGCGCCGTGCTCAATCAGAGTCCTGCAGTTCGCCGGTGTGATGCCTCCGACTGCAGCAACCGGTAGAGAAATTTTTGCTTTTGCCTGTCTTATGATATCAGGTTCGGCAGTCGCGGTATTTTGCTTCGATGTGCTGGGAAAGAACGAGCCGAACGCAACATAATCTGCGCCGTCCTGCTGTGCAGCCAACGCCTTCTCCAGGCTGTTGTAACAGGAAACGCCGATGATCGCTCCCGGTCCAAGTTCTTCCCTTGCTGATTTGCAGTCACAATCTTCTTTTCCTATATGGACGCCGTCGCTGCCTGATGATACAGCCAGGTGCAAGTCGTCGTTTATGATGAACAGGCAGTCATGTTCCCTGCATAGTTGCCATAATTCCGCTGCTTCATATTTTCTCCTGGCGTGGTCGCCGGATTTGTCCCGGTATTGCAGCGCAGTGATGCCGGCCCTCAGTATTTCTTCCGTCGCGGAAAGAAGACTGTCGGTGGACAACCTGTCACAGTCCGTAATGGCATACAGGCCTTTCATTGAATTAAACTCGCATGTCCCACCAGGTGATGCGCCCTCGCTTGTCTTTTTCCCGTCTGCGGGCACATGCTCACTCAACCAGAGGAATGACTATGCTTTCGTTCGCAGGCACCCGCAGACGACAAAAATCCGGCGCGATCATCGCATCACCTGGCGGGACATGCGAGTTAGGCGCCCAGGGTGCAGTTGTGATTTTCCCAGCCGATGCGCGTTTTTCAACGACTGCCAGGTATATTCCTGCGCTTTCTCTACAGCGGTGAGTACCGGGTCGC
>JAPPLI010000115.1:9962-17462 GCA_028819495.1 Gammaproteobacteria bacterium
AACGACTGCCAGGTATATTCCTGCGCTTTCTCTACAGCGGTGAGTACCGGGTCGCCCAGGGCAAGCCTGCCTGCAAGACAGGCCGACAGGGTACAGCCTGAGCCGTGATACGAACCGGGCAGCCTGTCCCACCGGTAGCTGTGTATTTCGCGGGTTGCGCTTATCCAGGTGTTGATTACCTGGTCGCCGGCTTGATCGGCTGCAGTGATCAAAGCCGTTTCGCAGCCGAGGTCCAGCAGTCCGTGCAACGCCTGCTCTGTTTCGCTGCGACCTGTCAGCGTCTGCGCTTCCTCCAGGTTGGGCGTGATGACGCCGGTATGAGGAAACAGGCATTCAGTCATGGCCCGGACCAGGCCCGGTGTTGATAAATCGGCCCCCACCCCGGCGCCGAGGATTGGGTCGAGCACTACGGGAAACTGCGCCGAGGCCAGGTAATCACCAATAATCTCGACCAGTTCAATGCTGCCGATGAGACCGATTTTACAGGCATCCACTGTTATGTCCCCGGTCAACATGTTCAGTTGTTCCCTGAACCTTGCCGGCTCTTGCGGCGTCACCGACCTGAATTCAGCCGTGTTCTGTGCAGTCAGTGAAGTAATTACGGAAATACAGTGACAGCCGGTGTGCGCCAGTGCCTCGATATCGGCCTGCACGCCGGCTGCGCCGGACGGATCATGACCGGAAAGCGCCAGGACAACGGGTTTTGTGCGCATGGATTACAAGGGCTTATAAACGGCGAGCAATATGATGGCGATAAGGAAGATCACCGGTATTTCGTTGTACCAGCGGTACCAGACATGCGAGTGCCGGTTGCGGTCATGTTTGAAATCTCTCAGCAATATACCACAGTGTATGTGATAGCCGACCAGGAGTAGCAGCAGTACGAGCTTCACCTGAAACCAGGTCAGGATCATGTAGCTGTTCCAGCCGTTGGCCGCGGTCAGCCAGATGCCGAAAACAAGGGTCAGAACGGCGCCGGGGGTCATGATGCCGAAAAAGAGTTTACGCTCCATGATCTTGAACCGGTCAATGCTGATTTCGTCGTTGCTCATGGCGTGGTACACAAACAACCTGGGCAGGTAAAAAAGGCCGGCGAACCAGGTGACCATGAAAATCAGGTGCAGGGATTTCAGCAACAGCATGATAACCGGTGGAGACAGGTTCAAACCTGTCCCCGCGCGGGAGAACCAGGCCTGTTTTCTTTTGCGGCGGCTTGCGCGTGCAACAGGGATTCAACCTGTTGCCTGAGTTCGGCGATATCCATCTCACCAATCTTGTGTTTGATTATCCTGCCGTTGGGGTCGATGAGGAAAGACGTCGGCGTCAGCATCACGTTGCCGAACGCGGCGGCCAGGGCGCCGTCAAGGTCCAACGCGATGGGGTAGGGCAGTTGCCGCTCCGTAGTGAGTTCCAGTACCCGGTTCGGGGGATCGTATGACATGGCGACGCCGATGAGTTCGAAACCGGCATTACCGAGTTCCTCGTATAACTCGACCAGGTGCGGCATCTCCTTCAGGCATCCGGGACAGGTGGTAGCCCAGAAGGTGACAAGCACCGGCCGGCCGCGCAGTTCGCCCATGTTCAGTTTCTCACCTTTCAGAGTGGTGAACGTTACATCAGGCGCCCATTTCAACCCTGAAGGACTGTTCCACAGCCAGAGCGACATGCCGGCGACGGCGAGTATAAATATGACTGCAATGGTTTCCTTGATTCTCATTCGCTTATTATAACCTGATCAGTGGTTCTCGCTAACCTCGTCAGATAGATGGGGTCAGAGTAAAAATTCTTCGAATTTCTTACTCTGACCCCGGAACTTCTATTAAAATATGCCTGCTTCCAGTCCCGCGGCCATGGTCATGCCAAGTTCTTCGCAGGATACAAGAAAATCTTCACGGTAGTCCCCGCTGCAAATCAACGGTTCCTGCACCGCTTTCCAGGCCAGTCCCTTGATAATCCGCTCCATGCTGGTCCTGGCGCCGGTCCCGTCATTGCCGGCCCTGATGAACAGCGCATAGGGCAGGCCTTCGGTTTTTTCCAGGCATGGATAATAGATCCTTTCGAAAAAGTCCTTGATGGCGCCGCTCATGTAACCGAAGTTTTCGGTCGTGCCGAGAATAATGCCGTTGGCCCATAATACGTCATCCGGCCCGGCCTCCGGCGGAGTGAGCACCCGCAGGTCCACTCCTTCTATGTCCTCATGGGATGCGCCGCCGACAACCGCATCCGTCATCGCCCTGGTATTTGCGGACGGTACATGGGAAACAATCAACAGATGAGGCATTTGAATATGGGAAACTCTGAGTTGTTCAGAGCTTCCTATAATATTCAGATAAGGTTATTATCTCAAATTTGACAGATACTTATTCCAGGCGCATTCAGATGATCAAGGCGGGCATAGTCGGTGGTACGGGCTACACAGGCGTGGAGTTGATGCGTTGCCTGTCCCGGCACCCGGAAGCGGACCTGGTTGCCGTCACGTCCCGGACGGAGCAGGGGAAACCGGTATCAGGGATATTCCCGTCTTTGCGCGGCGTGGTTGACCTGACGTTTTCAGACCCTGAATCCGGTGCGTTGTCGCACTGTGACGTGGTGTTTTTTGCGACGCCAAGCGGTACGGCCATGCACCAGGCTCCAAGCCTGCTCGAAGCCGGAGTAAAGGTCATTGACCTGTCGGCTGATTATCGCCTGCGGGACAAAGAGGTGTGGGAGCACTGGTATGATCTGAAACACGCCAGCCCCGACTATTTAAGCGAAGCCGTGTACGGCCTGCCGGAAGTCAACCGGACTGAAATCGCAGGCGCGCGCCTGGTAGCCAATCCCGGCTGCTATCCGACCGTAATTCAACTGGGTTTTCTGCCGCTGCTTGAGAAAGACCTGGTGCAAACGGACAGCCTCATAGCCGATGCAAAGTCGGGTGTAAGTGGCGCCGGACGCAATACATCGCTGGCTACGCAGTTCTGTGAGACAGGAGAATCCTTTTCCGCTTATTCCGCCGATGGCCACCGCCACCTGCCTGAGATAAAACAGGGTCTGGGTTCCCTGTCTCATGGGGAAATAGAGCTGGTATTTGTTCCACACCTGTTGCCCATTATCAGGGGGATACATGCGACCTTGTACGCCCGCCTGAAAGAACCTGGCGTTGACCTCCATGGGTTGTTCACGCGCCGCTACGAGAGCGAACACTTTGTTGACGTGTTACCTCCGGGCGTGCATCCCGATACGGCCTCGGTCTGTGGTTCCAATACCTGCAGGATATCCGTTTTCCAACCACAGGGCGGCTCCACGGCCGTTATACTTGCCGTAGAGGACAACCTGGTAAAAGGCGCTGCAGGCCAGGCGCTGCAGAATATGAATATAATGTATGGACTGGACGAGGTTACGGGTCTGACGCAAAGCGCGCTCTGGCCGTAGCCCGTAATAATGCTTGTATCCCGGTTAACATAACCTTGAACGGCTTCATCATAAAACCCCGCAGGTCCCTGCGTTTCTGGATGTCTTTCATGGGCCTTACCGTGTTGCTGCTTCTCCTGCTGGTGTTCGGCAACAGAGAAGCAGGCCTTGATTTCAAGTTGCCGTGGAATGCAGATGGGGGCTTATCCACTGATGAGTTACGCGGTGAGAATACTGAATTGCGCGAAAAACTGCTGATCCAGCAGCAGAATAATCAAGTGGACAAGCAGGCCGCCGCCTTGTTGCAGGAACAGTTAATTGCCTCACAAGAGGAAAATTTCCAGTTAAGAAAAGACCTGGAATTCTACCAGGGGATCATCAACGTCAAAGGTGGCAGGAACTCCCCGGTAATACACGGAATGCGAATTAAGCCCCTGACATACGCCCGCGGCTACCGGCTGGAATTGATACTGCTCCATATTACGAATACGGAGAAGGTATTCGAGGGAATGCTGGAGGTTGTGGTGGAAGGCGCCCGGGACAGTACAGTGAGGCGCTTCCCATTGAATGAGATCAGTCTGGGCCGGGACCAGAATTATTCCGTCAGGTTCAGGAACTTCCAGCGAATCGAGAATAATTTCGTTCTGCCGGAGAATTTCCAACCACAAAAAATTATCGTGACCTTATCCATTGATGACGAAGACGAGTCAGGGTTCGAGAAGGTGTTTGATTGGCCTGTAACCAATGGCCGGGAGAAAGCAGATGTTGGGTAATAGCAGAAAGAAAAAAACAGCAAAAATTGATTCCCTGATTGGAGAAAACACGGAAATTACCGGAGACGTCCAGTTCACCGGCGGATTGCACATAGACGGCATGGTCAAGGGGAATATTTTTGCGGAGGCCGGCAGCAACTCTGTATTGTCGCTCAGCGACCAGGGAAGGATAGAAGGCGAAATACATGTGCCGCATAACATTATAGACGGCACCGTAAACGGTAACGTATACAGTAGCGAGCATATAGAACTCGAAGCCAGGTCGCGTATAACCGGCGACGTCTATTACAATCTGCTGGAAATTTCCGGCGGCGCCCAGGTAAGCGGCCGGCTGGTGTATACGCCGGACCGGGGTGATGAAGCACCGGAAACTGAAGAGCCTGTCATCAAAGATGACTACACCTGACCCCATAAATCCTGCGGCGCCCCTTCCCCGTCATGCCGAGCTTGACCCGGCATCCAGTGAAACACCTGTCCAGCAGGGACACATTATAGTAAAGCCTTGAAATCGTCGGAACTCTCCTGTATAGTTAACAGCATGCTTGAAACGACAGACAAATTACCGAATCCGCTTGTTTTTACAGATTCTGCCGCCTCCAAGGTGAGACAGCTTATTGCCGATGAAGAAAATGAGGAGCTGATGTTGCGGGTCTTCATTTCCGGCGGAGGATGTTCCGGTTTTCAATACGGGTTCACGTTTGACGAGTCCGTTACGGATGGTGACACGGTGGTGGAGAAGGAAGGTGTCAAACTCCTCATAGACCCCATGAGTATCCAGTACCTGACGGGGGCTGAAATAGACTATTCGGAAAGCCTGGAAGGCGCGCAATTCGTTATCCGCAACCCCAATGCCCAGACCACCTGCGGTTGCGGGTCTTCATTTTCTGTTTAACCGGGCTCGTAAATCGCACCAAGTACGGCAGCCTTTCCTGCTCCGGTGACTGATGGCAGGTTTGCCGGTATATTTTCCAACCGTTGCCGCGCCAGCCAGGCAAAAGTCACCGCTTCAACTGCATCCGGGTTGACGCCGTAATCGCCGGTGGATTTAACGGCGATGCCGGGCAGTAAGAATTGCAGGCGTTGCATTAATACCGTGTTGTGGATGCCGCCGCCGCAGACCAGCATTTCACTGGTCCCCGGTGCGCTGGTTGATACTGCGTCGCTGATGCTGGCGGCCGTCAATTCCAGCAGGGTGGCCTGTATGTCCTCAGCGCGACAGGAGCTGCCTGTTTTGTCGGTGTGTCCCGCCAGCCAGGCCAGGTTGAAGTCATCTTTTCCTGTGCTTTTCGGAGGCGGCGCAGAGAAATAGGGGTCTGACAGCATGAGCTTGAGCAACTCCTGCTGAAGATTACCGGTTGCGGCCCAGCGCCCCTGTTCATCATAATTTCTACCCATGCACTGTTGAATCCATGCGTCCATGAGCGTATTACCCGGGCCGGTATCGAAACCCCGAACTTCTTCCTGGGGGGTGCAGGGCAGAATCGTAATGTTGGCAATGCCACCGATATTCAAAACGACACGGTTTACACGGTTACTACGGAATTTCCAGGCATGAAAGGCCGGGGCAAGAGGTGCTCCTTGCCCTCCGGCTGCCATATCTGCGCGGCGGAAATCTGCAATGGTGGTAATGCCGGTCAGGCCGGCTATGAGGTTCGGGTCGCCGATTTGCAAGGTGAGTGGCGGTGTTGCCAAGGGCAAATGCAGAATTGTCTGCCCATGGCTGCCGATCGCCCGGACCTGGTCTGCGCCTGTGCCGTTAGCGTCAAGCAAGGCCAGCGCCGCCTGGCCAAAACAGCGCCCGAGCAGGCAGTCCAGTTCACTGATTGCCTCGATGGGTGAGGACGGGTTGATGCCTCTCAAGGACTTCTGCAACCCGGCTTCCAGGGGATATTGGCGGTAGTCTATGATCTCAAGATCATCTTCCGCCAGGCTGACCAGGGCCGCGTCTATGGCGTCGGCGCTGGTTCCGGACATAAGCCCTATGAAGAGCATTACAGGCTGATTTTCGGATCGTACAGCGCCAGCAGCGCCGCATCCGGATTGTCCAGAAGCGCCAACAGGTACGATGAATGAGGCCTGAATTCGTCCGTTTCGGCAACGGAAATACTGTCCGCCTGCGGCAATGGCACGGTAACGGGGTTGCGGTGTACCCCGTTCATGCGAAATTCGTAATGCAGGTGCGGGCCTGTCGCCAGTCCCGATTTTCCCACGTAGCCGATGACCTGTCCCTGCTTGACCGGTTGTCCGCGTTTCATGCCTTTCCTGAAGCGGGACATGTGGGCATACAGGGTGCTGTATTTTTCACCGTGCTTCACGATGATCGTCTTGCCGTAACCGCCCTTGTTGCCGATGAATTGAACCTTGCCGTCACCGGTCGCCTTGATTGGCGTACCTGTCGCAGCGGCATAGTCCACTCCCTTGTGCGCCCGGATCCGGTTTAATACCGGGTGTTTCCGCTTCGGGTTGAAATGAGAGCTTATCCTGCCGAAATCAAGGGGGTTGCGTATGAACGCCTTGCGCATGTTGGCGCCGTCATCGGTGAAGTAATCAATCTGTCCGTCAGCGCGAGCAAACCTGACTGAACGGATGCTCCGACCCTGGTTGTTGAACTCGACAGCCAGGATGTTCCCCGTCGCGACTTTCTCGCGGTTTTTGAATATCTCCTCGTAGATGATCCTGAAGCTGTCGCCCTTGCGGATGTCCAGCCGGTAATCGATATCCCAGCCGTAGATATCGATCAGTTGCATGATCAGCCTGTCGGACAGGCCGGCATCCTGTCCCGCCAGGTACAGGGAATCGTTGATGACGCCTTGCGCCTGTTTCACCCGCATTTCCAGTTCTGTGGTGATGATCTCACTGGTGAATACGCCAGACTGTCTGGCAGCCAGCAGGGTCCGGGTCAGGTCCAGGTCGAACTTCAGCGCCCGCAGATCGCCGTCTTCCACCTGCAGGGAAACAACCTGGCCGGGCAGCAGGCGCTTCAACGCGGGCGCCAGTTCATGGGAATTGAGTATCTCATGAAGGTCCCTGGGTGACAGGCCATGCCGGTTGAATATATGCGCCATGTTATCGCCACGCTTGATTTCGACATTTGTCCAATCGGGCCATCCGGGCCGGTCCGGCGCTGTTTCGGTGGCTTCTTCCCAGTGCATCTGTGTGATTTCCCGGGGGAGGCTCGCGGTGATATTCCCCGTAAATCGCGATGCAGGTTGTTCCCGGTTTGCCGCTTCCTGCACTGCGCCAGGTGTTACGCTAACGGTAAAAGGTGTGACTGCGGCCTGTGTATTGTTACTTTCCGCTTCTTCTGGCCCAAAAAAAACGTACCCGGTTGCGGCTG
>JAPPLI010000166.1 GCA_028819495.1 Gammaproteobacteria bacterium
CGCATTCGCGCCGGACATTCCCCGGTTGAAGAAAACCCTGGGAATGGAATGAAGCCGGTACTGATCCGGCTACCGAGTTCTTGGAGAAACCAGTGCTGCGGTTTATCATCCTTGCATTTATGGCATTTTATACCGGATATGCAAGGATAAATCCGAGTCTTTCGTCAGAATTAAGTATTGTGTCACCAGAACTCCAAATTCCGAGACACATCACGTCCTCTCCACGATATTCGCACAAAATTCCCGCATTCTGTCCCTGTCAGGTTCAGGCATCCCACATGCATAGAATACCACCTCATCAATTCTCTCTATGAACCCCGGTAACTCTTCCGGGCTAGGTCGGGCTTCGTAGGCCTCGCGTGCGATGTGTTCCAGTTCACTGCGCGCCACAGTCGTCAATGCCGGGGCCGGTATCCTGGCCACGTAGCCGGCGGTGATCATGTTCGACCTGAGCAGCACGCCGCGCACCAGATAGTTGCACAGGGAACTGTTCAGGAAAGCCAGCAACCACCAGCGGTCCTGCTCGTCCGGGAACAGGTTGGCATTGACGCCGAACGCCGAGCCTTCCGGGAGGATCGCGGCCCCGAATGCCACGCCCATGGACGAGCAGGCGATGCCGGGCCGGCCGATGTACGGCCTGTTGCGGATGATGAAGTTGCTCCTGTTTTCCGCTGCTTCGTTATAGTCGTCGCGCAGCCAGGCGTCCGGTTCCGTGAAAAACCGGCGGTTTCCGGGATTCTTGTAGAACGGCACGGTAAACCCTTCCCACCGTCGGCGTGACAGGTGCGTCCTGTCGTTCCCGGTGGATATGCCGGTCTTGCACGGAAACTTCTCGCCCAGGCGCGGCATGGCGAACAGCGCCCGTACCGCAGGCGGGACTTCCACCACGAACTCGCCCCGGTCCCTAGGGGATGACAGGCATACCTCTTCAGGCGCACAGGTCCGGAACGCGCCGACTTTGAGGATGCGCTCGAAGTGGCCGGTTGTTTCCGGTCTGCCCGCCACCTCGATCCGTCGTTCCTTCTGCGGCCCTTTCTGCAGTACCAGGATGGAGGTGCGCACGTCCGCGCCCTGGTCCCTGAACAGGTCGGTCGGGCAGAGCAGCAGCGAGTGAATGCGGCACTCGTTGCGGATAAACCCGCGCAGGTCTTCATGCCCCCTCGCGGTCAGGAATGAATCGAACGTGATCAGCCCGATCAGGCAGCCGGGTTTTGCGCTACGGATGATCGCGTGGATGAACAGGGAGTAGAGGTTGAGGGCCGCGCCCCTGCCGAAAGCCAGGGCGAAACGTCGCTTGTGTTCCCTGAGGTAATCGTGCTCGTGGCAGTTGTAGGGTGGGTTTGCGACGATGATGTCGGCATCCGGCAGTCCGTTCGAGCCCGGCGGCTTGTCCTGCGCGGCGGCCGCGAGCAGGAAGTCGCGCCGCTGGAATTCGAAGAACCCGCCGGGTTGCATGTCCATGATGTCAAACCCGCACAGGCGCGCGCCGCAATCCCGGAACGGGACCAGCAGTTCGCCCCTGCCGGCGCAGGGGTCGAAGACCAGTTTCGGGGTTGGGTTAAGGGATAACAGTTTTCTCCTGAAGAATTCCGCGACCGAAGCTGGCGTCGAGTAGTAGCCGGTATCCCGCCGGTCGATGCCGGCGCCGTTCAATACCGCCTTGCTGTGCCTGCCCATTAGTTGAATGTCGGGGTCAGGGACGGATTTTAAATCCGTCCCCTACTTCCTGTAGACTTCCCGGCCCGACACCACCGTCAGCAGGACCTGCGTGTCGCTGATGTCCTCAGCCGGGATCTCGAACAGGTTACGGTCGAGGACGATGAAATCGGCGGATTTGCCCGTTTCGATAGTGCCCGTGCGGTCCGCGTGTTTCCCGGCGGCCGCGCCGTTGATGGTGAAGATCCGCAATGCCGTCTCCAGGTCAACGGCCTGCTCAATCCACAACGCGCCGGGGAAGTTGCCGTACGGGTCGCGCCGGGTTACCAGGGCCTCGACACCCGGCCAGGGGTTGGGATCGGGCACCACCGACGGCCAGTCGGAGCCGTAGATGACATGCGCGCCGGCCTCCAGCAGGGCCCTGGCCGGCCAGAACCGGTTGGCCCGCTCCTCGCCTATGACCTGGGTCATGACCTCCACCAGGGGAGAGGGATACCAGAGGATCGGGGAGAACTCCGCGATCACGTTCAACTGGTTGAAGCGGGGGATGTCATCCGGATGGATCAGTTCCGCATGGGAGATCTCGTGCATCATGCCCGAGTCGCCGTTGGCCTTGCGCGCCGCTTCGACGGCATCCAGTGTGACCCGCACTGCGCGGTCCCCTGTCGCATGGACCTTCACCGTCAATCCCTGGCCGTCCAGGTAGATCATGTCCTCGGTGAGGCGCTCGGGAGAGTGGATCAGCTTGCCGGTGAAACTGTCGCCGTGCTTCTTGTCCGGCAGGTACGGGTCTAGCATGGCGGAAGTGCGCGTCGGTGGTATACCGTCCAGCATGATCTTGATGAACTCGGTGTTGACGTTCTCCGTTGCGTAATCGGCGCGCTCCATGACGTTCTTCTCGTAGTCGGTCCAGAGCATTTTCCAGGCAATGCTGGTGCTGACCTTCATGGTCAGCCGGCCGCTCTCGTCCAGTCCCTTGTAGGCTTTCAGCGAACGCCCGTCCGTCAGGGCGTCCTTGACGGTGGTGACGCCGACCTTGTTCATTTCGCGCATGGACCATTCCAGGGCATCCTTGTATTGCTCCCCGCTGTAGGCCGGCAGCTTGGAGATGATGTTGTAGGCCGCGTTGTCGACCAGGATGCCGGTGGGTTCCATGCTCCCGGGCTCCCTGATGATAACGCCGCCCTGCGGGTCGGGCGTGTCCGCATTTATTCCCATTTCGGCCAGGCCCCGGGAGTTGAGCCAGGCGGCGTGCACGGTCGAATCCCCCAGGTAGATGGGGTGGTCCCGGGTGATCGCATCCAGGATGTCCTTGTGCGGTACTGTATCGGTTTCCATCAGTTCCATGGCCCACTGCCCGCCGCGAATCCACTTGCCGGGCGGGGTTTCCGCCGCGCATTCCGTCAGTTTCGCGACGATCTGGTCCACCGTGAAAGTGAAGGGGAACGCGCACTGGAAGTTATACTTCTCGCCGGCCTCCATGGGGTGGGCATGCATGTCGTGGATGCCCGGCATCAGCATCTTGCCTTCGAGATCCACGACCCGCGCCCGGTCCGAAACCTGCGCCTGCACCTCCTCGTTGCCGCCCACCGCGATGATCACCCCGTCCCTGACCGCCAGTGCTTCGGCCGTCGGCTGTTCGGGATTCACCGTGTAGATAAAACCGTTGGTGTAGACGGTCTCCGGGGCGTCATCGGCACAACCGCCGGAGCAAACCAGCACCGACAGCAGGAGGAGTTTCGCAAACTTCAAATTACTGATATTCATAATGATCCTTCCCATTGGTAAAAAGCATTTTCAACTCATCAAATACCAATACGTCATTATCGCCAACGTATTGTTGCCACAGCGCCAGCATGTCCTGCAGTTTCCCGGGCCGGGCCTGCGCCAGGTCATTCTGTTCCCCGGGGTCTTCCTTCAGGTTGTATAACTCCCAGTCTCCCTTGCCCCAGGGCCTGTTATTCCGGAGCAGTTTCCAGTCCCCCTGGCGGATCATGCGCCGGTTGAACAGTTCAAGGCCGAATACGTGTTCCGGGCCATGCACAACGGGCTGCCGGCCGATCAAGTGGGGGTAAAATGACTCGCCGATCATGGAATGTACCCGCCGCCCGTCAAACTCCGGCGCGGGGTGGGTTACGTTTGCCAGTTGCAGCAGGGTAGGCGCCACGTCCAGGACGGTGATGAACGCATCCGAGCGGCTGCCCGCCTCAATCCTTTCCGGAAACACCGCGATCGTGGGAGATAACAGTCCGCCCTGGGCAGGGAAGCCTTTATACATGTGATACGGCGTGTTGCTGACGTGCGCCCAGCCCGGTCCCGTGGAAGCATAAGAGCCGGGTTGGCCCATGTTTTCATAACTCAAATCAAAATTCGGCGGCACCCAGGTGGGATTAGTGGCGAGATCATGGGGGTTGTTGCCTTCCGCGCCGTTATCGGAGAAGAACAGGATGAAGGTATTCTCATATTCACCCGTATCCTTCAGGTATTGAACCAGGCGGCCGACGTTCTCATCCAGCGCATCCACCATTGCTGCATAGATCTGCATCCTGCGCACTTCCAGCTTCTTCTGCTCCCCGTCCAGTTCGTCCCAGCCGGGCCATTCCGGGTGCTGTGGAGCGGGGACCTGTCCTTCCCTTATCAGGCCGGCGGCCAGCATGCGTTCAATACGTTTGGCGCGGACAGCGTCGTAACCTCCATCATAGACACCCTCGTACTTGTCGATATATTCCCGGGGCGCCTGCAACGGCCAATGGGGCGCGGTGTAGGCGGCGTAAGCGAAGAACGGTTTGCCGTCAGCGCGGTTTTTGTCGATGTAGTCAATCATCTTGTCGGTGAAATAGACGGAAGAGTAAAAATCACCGGGCAGAGACTGTAACTGCTCCCTGCCTTCACCCCAATAAGCAACTTCACCGTATTCGGTGATGCCGCGCATATCGGAGAAGTGGCTCGCGCCGCCGAATTTCAGCCAGAAAGCCTCCTCGAAACCCCGGTCCAGGGGGTAATAGCCGTCTTCATAGCCCAACTGCCACTTGCCCGACATGTAGGTGTGATAACCGGCCTCCTTAAGCAATCTCACGAAAGTGACGATATCCTTGTTCAGGAACCCCTCGTAGCCGGGCTTGCCCTTCTGTTCCTCCGACCACAGGCCGTTCATGGTGCCGAGGCCGGCGCGGTGGGCGTCGGCGCCGGACATCAGCATCGCCCTGGTCGGGGAGCAGGTGGGCGCCACGTGGAAGCTGGTCAGCATTTTTCCGGCGCCTGCCAGCGCATCCAGATTGGGTGTGCTTATCTCACCGCCGAATACGCCCAGGTCCGAGTAGCCCAGGTCATCCGCAATAATCAACAGTATATTGGGACGCGGGTCAGGGTTGCCTGTCCCGGACTGATCAGTACAGCCGGCCAGACCCGCCAAACCGGCGATCAAAAAAATTACAATAAACATGCGCATTTCAGATATCCTCCAGTTGCGGCATGACGTGCTCTGCGAATCTACCGAGCGAACGCATTTCCTCATCGTGACCGATATCGCCAAACGCAGGTTGCAATGCCAGGTAGTTCACGCCGGTAATCTCCACCTGCCGGCTCAGGGCATCCGCTACCCTGGCTGCGCTGCCGTGGACTATCATGCCGATTTCCTCGGCTGTTTCAAACCTGGATATCGGACCCAGGTGCGGCGCCTCGACATTATTCTCTACCCATAACTTGTGCAGCTTGGCGAACCAGTCGTCATAGGCCCGGCGCGCTACGGACTCCGCCCGGTCCTCGTCCTCATTGACGTAGATCATGCGCCAGGCGCCGACAAACGGTTGTTCGGGGCCTCCCTCCGGCCGCAGGGGATCATCCTGACTTGCGCGCCACTCGGCGCGGTAGTTTTCACTGGTCTGGCGGATGAGATCCGTTGACCCCAGGGAAATCGTGTGCATGCCGCGCTTCGCTGCCTCGGCCTGCCCTCCCGGAGACATTGAAGCGCTCCACAGCGGCAGCGGGGACTGTACCGTTTGCAGTACCATGGGTACGTCTTCATACTGGTAGTGCTTGCCTTTGAAGGTCAGCTTCGAGCAGTTCAGCCCCCGGATGACCAGGTCAACACCTTCAATGAACATTTCGATGGCAGCGTCCGGCTCTACACCGAAGAACGCGACCTCTATCGGCGAAACGCCGCGACCCAGGCCGACTTCCAGCCGCCCGTTGCTGAGATGGTCCAGCATGCAGATCTCTTCAATCAGCCGCAACGGGATGTACAGGGGCACCAGGTAAACCAAGGGGCCGATACGTATGCGCGACGTCGCCTGCGCCAGCGCCGCCAGGAAAATGCCGGGAGACGGCGCCGCCCCCAGGGGCGTGCCGTGGTGCTCCGCCAGGTGATATCCCCTGAAACCGGCAGCTTCCGCTGCCTGGGCCACCTTGATCCTCTCGGCATAGGTCTTGTTCAACGGCTCGGTCCTTATATCCAGGTGGTCGAAAATACCGAATTCTATGGTCATGTTTTTATTGTCCCGAATGGATGTTTTGCGCTGCATTGTAACCTCAATAAGTTGTCAGGAAAAACGCGGCGCGTGAGTTCCGGGGAGACAACTCTTAATCCTGACCCGACATTCACAACTCCCGCCACATGATTGAGTATTGTGTCCCCGGAACTCCCCATGTATCCTTGTCGCCTTTCCTGTCCCGGTATATGAGAGTGAGAGCATGAAAATTCTGGTCCCGATAAAACGCGTCGTCGATTACAACGTCCGCATCCGGGTGAAAAAAGACGGCAGCGGCGTGGAAACAGCCAACGTGAAGATGTCCATGAACCCGTTCTGTGAGATCTCGGTGGAAGAGGCGGTGCGGATCGTGGAGGCAGGCAAGGCGGATGAGATCGTGGTGGTGACCATCGGCGGACGCCAGTGCCAGGATATCCTGCGCACCGCACTGGCGATGGGCGCCGACCGGGCCATATTGATCGAGACGGACGTGGCGGTACAACCCCTGGCGATTGCCAAACTGCTGAAAGCAATCGTCGAAAGAGAAGAGCCGGGACTCATCATCACCGGGAAACAGGCCATTGACGATGACAACAACCAGACCGGGCAGATGCTGTCGGCCCTGCTCGGCTGGCCCCAGGCCACCTTTGCATCCAGCATCGAATTCACCGGCGACGGTATCCGGGTTGCCCGGGAGGTGGATGACGGCCTGGAGACCGTGGACATTAAACTGCCGTCCGTCGTCACTACCGACCTGCGCCTGAACGAACCCAGGTACGTGAAGCTGCCGAACATCATGAAAGCCAAGAAAAAGCCGCTTGACGTGATGACGCCGGATGACCTGGGCATAGACGTGACCCCCAGTATCGAGGTTCTCAACGTCGCCGATCCCCCGGCCCGATCAGCCGGAGTCAGGGTGGCGGACGTGCAGGAACTGGTCGATAAACTGCATAACGAAGCGAAGGTGATATGAGATGGGTATCCTGGTTATAGCGGAGCACGACAATCACACCATCAGGGGGGCCACGCTGAACGCCATCGGCGCGGCCGTGCAACTGGGTGACGATATAACACTGCTGGTTGCGGGCAGTAATTGCAGGGCGGCGGCCGATGCCGGCGCGGGTATCGCCGGGGTAAGCCGGGTGCTGCACGTCGATGCGCCGCACTATGATCACGGCCTGGCGGAGGAACTGGCGCCGCTGGTGGCCGCCTGTAGTGAAGGCATGACCCATATCCTGGCGCCTGCGGACACCTTCGGCAAAAACCTGATACCGCGGGTGGCTGCGCTGCTTGACGTGGGCATGATCGCCGACGTCGTCAGTGTTGAATCTGCCGATACTTTCGTGCGTCCCATCTATGCGGGCAACGCCATGGCCACCGTGAAAAGCAATGACGCGGTCAAGGTCATTACCGCCCGCGCCACGAATTTTGACGCCGTAGAGGCTGAGGGCGGCGGGGCCCCGGTCGAGGCTGCCGGCAATCTACCGGACCCGGCCGGGCTGTCCGGTTTCGTCAGCCTGGACAGCCCCGAATCGGAACGGCCAGAACTTACCAGCGCAAAGATAATCCTGTCCGGCGGGCGCGGTTTCGGCAGCGGCGAGAACTTCCGCATGCTGGAAGACGTGGCCGACAAGCTGGGCGCAGCCATCGGCGCTTCCCGCGCCGCGGTCGATGCGGGCTACGTGTCGAACGATTACCAGGTGGGGCAGACCGGCAAGATCGTCGCGCCCGACCTGTATATCGCGGTGGGCATATCCGGCGCCATCCAGCACCTGGCCGGGATGAAGGAGAGCAAGGTGATCGTGGCCATCAACAAGGATGAGGAAGCGCCTATCTTTGAGGTCGCCGATTACGGCCTGGTCGCGGACCTGTTCCAGGCCCTGCCGGAACTCTCCGCTGCGCTGGACAAGCTCGATTAGGAAAACCTGTGATTAATCCCGGACTAGTACTCTTTCCAGGTGATATTGCCATGTTCAGCGGGTCGGGAAGCGGTTGAGCGCAAGGCGCGCCGTGCAGGGAATGGCGAGTCCTTGCCAAGCGGCGCAACGCCGCGGGCGACCGCTTCCCGGCCCGCCCGAAGGGAGCAAAGCAGAGGCTCCAATCCAGCGTTGCAGCCCTTGGAAAGGACTCGCCATTCCCTGCGGACTGCGCCTTGTCTTGGAGCCTCTGCTTTGCTCTGAACATGGCAATATCACCTGGAAAGAGTACTAGGTCCGGGACTGCTATGGAACATCAACGCCATTCCTACCTGGCAGCAGCCTACATGCTCCTGGCGACGGTTTTTTTCTGCCTGTCTGATGTATTGGGCAAGTGGTTAACGGAAACCTACCCGGTGGTACAGGTGGCCTGGCTGAGATACGTTGTCGGCATTACTGCCCTGTTCACTATCATTGCCGCCACGTCCAACCTGGATAAACTGAAAACCGGGCGACCGCTGTGGCATGGAACGCGGAGTCTGGCCAGCGCCTGTATGGTGTTCTTCATTTTCTATGGTCTGAAACACATCCCGCTGGCTGAATTTGTATCGTTGACCTTCTCAATTCCTTTTTTCGTCGCCCTGTTCTCTCCCTGGTTACTGAAGGAAAAAGTCACGCGACAATCCTGGGTTGCCATCGGGACAGGTTTTATCGGTGTCATGTTCATATTGAGGCCGACCCCCGACCATTTTCATATCGCGCACCTGACGACCCTGTTGCTGGCGTTCATGGCCGGCCTGATGTTTATCAGCGCCAGGTATCTGTCTTCGACCGAGAACAGGTGGTCGCTCAATTTTTACCTGTCTGTCGCCGGTATCATCCTGTTTGGTTACTGGGCGCTGGGCGGCTGGGTTGAACCGGACCTGACAGGCTGGTTCATGTTTGTTGCCCTGGGGATGTCACAGACAGCCGCGCTGGCCTGTTTTATTGAAGCCTCGCGGCTGGAGCGTCCATCCGCTATCGCCCCCCTGGACTATATACGTTTAATCTGGACGATCATCGCCGGCTACGTCATCTGGCAGGAAATCCCGGACCAATACACCTGGACCGGGATCATCATCATCGTCGCCAGCGGCATCTACATCGTGCGCCACGGTTACGTGAGCAGGACGGAGCATCTTTGACCGCCCCCGAAGTTGCTTCTGATTAGGGGACGGATTTCAAGCTTGCCCCCTGCCCCCGCATGTTGTAGGCGGGGGTCCATCCCCGGTGGTAATGTCAAATCACCGCCTCGATCAGGTTCGGACCCGGTTCGGTCAGGTAGGCAGCCATTTCAAAATTGCTCTCAGCATGGGCCGTCTCATTCAAGTCCACCTGAGTCGGAGCGTTCGCAGGACGTGATCTCGCAGGTGTTGCGGTATCTCAAGCTCCCTGGCGATGCGGCGCCAGGTTGAGAAGGCTTCGACGGTCTGTTCCAAGATGGCTTTATCGCGGTAACGCGGCAAGCCGGCATACCTGGCAAGGTGTTTCATGTCCTCCCTGGTAAAGTCCGATGTTTTGCTATTGATACTGAGTTGGTGAAATCTTGTGAAATCGCTGCCGGCAGCGTGACAAAGATCATAGGCCGGAGCGATATCCCAGACGCCTCTCCGGTCCATCATAAAGGTGAAGTTCTTCACGTGGTCGTCCCGGTTGCATCCCGCCAGGTTGAATAGCACGCGCCGAAACTGTTGTTCTATCGCCGCCTTTGACATACCCAGCTGTCGCATAGTCATGAAGAGTTGTTCGTAGGAATAACGTCCGCTCTCATAGTAATCAAAGTGCGCTACTGCGGCGAAGGTCTGCACAAATTTCCTGGCGCCGTTTTCATCACGATCAAAGCGGCGGGTCATGAAATGGTGACGGCCGTTCTCGCTGAAAATACGGCTCTCCATCATGTCGATGCCACATGCCTTGGCTACCAGGTGGTAGCTGTATTCCAGCAGGCCATATCCCGATGGGTCTGCGACTTCCCAGTCGCCACTGAATGCAACGCCGTCGAATTTTATGAGCCAATGTTCAAAACCGGGCGGGAGGTCTGACTGACCGGAGCGCGCCTGACGAGTCTCCGGGTTAAAAGCAATAATCGCCTTGGCGCGCGCGCCACCGGCTGACGTGCCGACGCTCAGGATGTCAAGCAACGCGTTTTCTTCCCTGCCGGGTGCGAACCTGGTGTCCAATGTTTCTTTCTCTGCAAATGCCATCGAGGCAAGTTCAACAAGCTGCTCTACCTCAACCGGTTTATCTTTGGCTGTATCGTCGCCCGTTGACGGTTCAAACTCCAACGCGCCCATACCGCGCCGCCCCGTATAACACAAGCGGTCAACTGCGTTGAAATCCTCAGCCTGTCTACCTGTTTGCGCCAGCCAAACGTCGATGAGCTTATTCCCATACTTGTCGGGGAGGCTGTCGGCGAGTAGGCCCGGCAAGCCATGAAATGATCTTCGATGCAGGTTTTGGAACTGGTAAATCACGCTGGAACGAACAGGCATGTGCAGTGGCGCCGGTTCTATCCCGAACGTTGCAAACCCGGGTTCGTATTCAAAACGGGCGTATCGCTCATCAGCATTCATGGAAACATAACCGATTGGCGTCTCCCACAGCTTGACGGTGGCTGTGCTCACCGGGCTTCATCTCCCCACGTAATGACAGGGTTTGGTTGAACCGCCTTCCGTGTCTTCAGGTTTGCCGCGCGCGCCTCCGCCATGGGCGAGTTGAATGTCTCAGGTAGCAGTGCGTCTATAGCGGCGGCCATATTCAAAGCCTTCAGGAGTTTCAGCCAGGACTCAAACAGGCCATCCTGCCCGCCTTCAATGCGCCGGAGCGTGGCGACGCCAATTCCCGCCTCTTCAGCCAATTCAGCCTGGGATAAACCTTGCTGCTTGCGGATGCGGGCGAGCCGACTACCGAATTCACGCAGAATCTCGCTCTCCGGGGTAAGTTGATTGATATTCATCATATCACCTTTGATTTAAAATAAGCTTTTTTCGCTTATTTCATATCATAGATGATATTTTATAAAAATGCGACAGGAATACCTCATCGCTTGAAAAATATTCTCTTTCGGCTACATTCCCTGTATGAAAACAGTTCGTGGTCGATATTCAGGAGAAACCAGTGGCTAACCCCGAAGTCACCCCCGAAGCTACCCCCAAAGTCATGCGGTTTTTATCAGTGACCAAGGGTGCCATGGAAGAGTTTTTTGAAATTGTGAAGGCACAGCGTGACTACTGAGCAAGGCGTCATCGACGTTAACGGCCTGGCCGTTGAAGTTGTGCGCAAGAACATCAAGCACCTCTACGTGGGCGTTTATCCGCCGGGTGGCCGGGTTCGGGTCAGCGCGCCGTTGCGTATAGATAAAGACACCATCCGGTTGGCGGTTATTTCCCGGTTGGGCTGGATTCGCAAAAGACAGGCACAATTCGAACAGCAGGAACGACAATCCGAGCGGGAATACGTGTCGGGCGAAAGCCACTACTTTGAGGGGCGCCGCTACCGGCTGGATGTGATTGAGCAAAATAGCCCGCCTGCCGTACTGCTGCTCAACAATACGACGCTGGCGTTAAGCGTGCGTCCCGGCGCCCACCGGAGCCAGTGGGAGGCGGCGCTCGACCGATGGTATCGCGGGCAACTACGCGACCGCTTGCCCGCGCTTGTCGAGAAATGGGAACAGAAGATCGGAGTACAGGCCGATGAAGTTCGCATCAGAAAGATGAAGACCCGCTGGGGGACATGCAACAGTCGTGCTCGTCGCATCTGGTTGAATCTTGAACTGATGAAGAAGCCCGCATCCTGCCTTGAATATGTCGTCGTTCATGAGCTTGTCCACCTGCTTGAGCGCAAGCATAATAACCGGTTTCGTGAACTGATGGACAGACACATGCCCCAGTGGCGCAGCCATCGGGATGAGCTTAATCGCGCGCCGCTTGCTCATGGGAACCGGGAGTATTAACTCAAACCGGGATTAAACGGACATGGGGACGGATTTTCAATCCGTCCCCGGTGGTAATATCAAATCACTGCCTCGATCAGGTTCGGACCCGGTTCGGCCAGGTAAGCGGCCAGTTGCCGGTTTAATTCTTCGGCGGTTGTCACGCGGCAGGCAGGGACGCCCATGCCGTTTGCCAGGCTGACCCAGTCAATTTCCGGGTTGTCTATGTCCATCATGGAACGGGACCTGGCTCCCGGCGCGCCGGCGCCGACACGCTGGTATTCAATATTCAGGATCCGGTATTTGCGGTTGGCGAGGACAACGGTGGTCACGTCCAGCGATTCCCGGGCCTGGGTCCACAGCGCCTGCAGGGAATACATGCCGCTGCCGTCCGCCTGCAGGCATAGCACCTTGCGGTCCGGGCAGGCCAGCGCCGCGCCGGTGGCATTGGGCAGCCCCTGGCCGATGGCGCCCCCGGTGGTGAACATCCAGTCATGGGGTTCCGTCGTGGCAGTGGCCGGTATCAGGCTCCCGCCTGAACTGATTGCCTCCTCGGCAACGACGGCATTCTCCGGCATCAGGGCGGCGACACTGAGGGCAATGGACTCAGGAGTCAGTTCGCCCGCCGGCAGGGGTGGTTTTTCCAGGGGCATCAGGATTGGGGAAACGCTGCCGGCGCCGAGTTCGTCAATCACCCTGGACAACGCGTCAATCACGTCATCCCCGGCAGCGGCCAGGTGGTGCACCTGGCAGCCTTCCGGGACCAGGTAGCTGGGCAGGTCGGGGTAGGCAAAAAAGCCGACCGGCGGCTTGGTGCCGACAATGACCAGGTGCCGCAGGCCCGTCAACGTTTCGATGATTGCCTCGGGAAAGTACGGCAGGCGCTCAATGCCGGGGCGCCCGGCGCCGCGCGTGATGCGCGCGGTGAACGTGTGGGAAAAAACCCGGGCCTGCGCCAGCCCGGCAATCACGCTTGCCAGCCCGGACCCCTCTTCCAGCAAGGCTGTACCACCCAGCAACAACGCCGCCGGTTCCCCTGTACGCAACGCTGCTGCCACGTTTTTCACCGCCTCATCTGCCACTTTCGGGCGCACAGGGATGGGCGCTTTCCGGCCGGGGTCAACGGGACAGGGGTTCCAGGAACAGTCCGCCGGAACGATCAAGGTGGCAACGTGTCCGGGCGGTTGGCGCGCGGCCGTGATCGCGGCCACGGCATCGCCCGGCACGTCCGCGGCCGTTGCGCTTTCCCTTATCCAGGCAGACACCGGTTTGGCGTAAGCTGCCACGTCCGAAGCCAACGGCGCGTCATACTGTTTATGGCTGGTTGCATGGTCCCCGACAATGTTCACGATGGGCGCGCCGGCGCGCATGGCATTGTGCAGGTTGGCCAGACCGTTGGCCAGGCCGGGGCCAAGATGGAACAGGGTCGCCGGCAGGTTGTCGGACATCCTCGAGTAACCGTCCGCGGCGCCGGAGGCCACTCCCTCCGCCAGGCACAGCACGCAGCGCATATCAGGTACCCGGTCCGCGGCGGCGACAAACTGCATCTCCGACGTGCCAGGGTTGGTAAAACAGGTGTCAATATCGTTATTGACCAACGTCCTTAAGAGACTTTCAGCTCCGTTCACAATTCTGTTCTGTTTCCTACCACCCGACCCGCAGTTCCATCCCTGCCTGGTGGTCCGGCGCGGCCTGCTCACTTTCCCGACGCGTAGCTCTGAGGGCGAAGGAGACGTCCGGCGCGGCAGGCCCGGCAGGGGTCAGGCGCCAGCCCAGGTGCCAGTCCTGCGCGTCGTTCCGACGGGCCAGGCCGGCGTGCGGACTGCCGGCAAAGCGCCCGCCGAAGGCCGGGAAGCCATAGGCCGCTTCAGCGTGCCATTGGTTGTTGGCATGACTACCGCTCCGCGTCGACAACGGAGCACCGGCAAACAAAGCATCAAGTCCTCCGGTGGCCTGACTGCCGAGTGTCTGGCGCAAGCTGAAGGATGCTCCCCATAGCGACAGCGGGTCGGGGTCAAGGGTGAGCGCGGCAGAGACGCCCAGGTCTTTCATCCCATTATCCCTGTGGGCCAGCAGGGTACGCCCGGCCAAGTCCAGGCGCAGGCCGAGGCGAGGCGCATGCCAGAGGAGGCCGCCGCCCAACTCCACCCCTGCGCCGGTCTCGGCATGGCCGCCGTCATAGCGTACTCCAAACTCGACTCGGGGGGTAAGCTCCCCACCACCGGGCAGGGCCAGGCGGTAGCTGCTCGTCAGTCCCAGGCGTATCCTGGCTACGTCGGAGTCTGACGCCGCCAGGTCCAGGGTTTGCTCGGAGGCGGTGTGCGCCCACAAGGTATCGGCGGCGACCGCCAGGGTCAGGCCGCCACCGGCCGGGGCGTTGAGCAGGTCTCCCCGCAATCCCGCCGCGGCCATGCTCCAGGTGGTATCGGTCTGGTAGCTGGTATCCTGCGCGACATCCAGGCTCACCTTACCCATGCCGTACCCGGCGGCGCCCCAGAGGGATACCCGGCCTGTTGCCTGCCAGGACACATAGGGCATAGCGGTAATGAGGGAGGCGTCAACTGAGCCATCGCCGGTCATCCCGTCGCACCAGGGCAGTGCGAAGGCGGCATCGACAGTGAAGCAGGCGTCGGTGTCTCCGCGGTCCCCGGTATGATTGAGGGTGGTATAGTCTCCTTCAGCCTCACTCCAGGTCAGGGCCAGGCCGGTCAGCCAGCGGCCGCGGGCATAGTCGGCGCCCAGTACCCCGGTGGTGATGTCTCCATTGAGACGCACCGGGATGCCGTTGTCGTGCTCGGCGCCCTCAAAGCGCCCGTATGCGGTCTGTCCCCAGAAAGCCAGGGTGCCGCCGGAATCGTCCTGTTCCCGGGTCAGGTTAAAGTGGCTGCCGAGCATGGCCTCGCGGGCAGAAAGGGTACGGGAGGACGTGGCGTGCTCACCGTCAGCAAACCCCACCGCGCCAAACGGGCTATCCATGCTGTCCGGGCCGGGTGTTACGTCCACCCGTGCCGTCTGCGCCATGCCCATCAGCCCGGCCGTCGCCAAGTCACTCCCGGAATTTATTGCCTGGCTCAGCGGCTGGCCGGCCAAGGCGCCGTCCAGTCCCGGTGTACGCAGTGCGTCCATCCGTCCTGTGATGCTGTCCAGCGACCGCTCGGCCACAGTGCGCCCGAAGCGCGCCAGCCAGGCCGACGGCAGCGGGTCGTCGTTCCGGATCGTGGCCACCGCTTCGCCGTCTGCGATCACCACGCCAACCGGATTGAGCAGTTCCACGACGATAGTTTCGCCCGGGTCGTCGTGTGCGTCGTTCAGCAGCCGGATCGAAAAAAACGACCCGGTCCGGCCCGCCGGAATTCTCAACCGGCCGGAAGCGGTTCTCCTGCTGTAATCCGTGCGCGGCGTTGCGGTACTGCGTTCCTCATTCACGGCCCAATCCACGCTCACATCCCCGGTTGACGGTCCGGACAGCGTCACCCGGAACACGGCCGTCCCGCCTTCACGCGCCGTTGTGTCTTGGACCGATACGGTCAGATCGCTGTCGTTGTCAACAATGGTTGCCGAAGCCGTATTGTCGGGAGGTAACGCCACCAGGTAGCCGCTGCCTTCCTCCACGGTTACCGTCACCCTGCCCGACACCGTCTCTACGAGGTTGTCATCCACCGTGTCCACAGTTACGACCGCGCTGGACGCATTGGCGGGAATGGTGATGGCGCGGGAGCCGGTGCCCCGGTTCGGGTCGGCATTGACGTAATCGTTGTTCGGTTGCGCGACTGTTACGTTCACCAGAAGTTCCGTCGTCGATACGGGTTCGACCTTCAGCATGAAACTGAGACTGGCGCCCTCGGTCACTACATAACCGCCTGCGATGCTGACCACGGGAACCACCAGCTCACTGTCCCGGATATCGACGCTCGCCTCGTAGTCCCGGGCGCCGACGTCGTAAGTACCCCCGGCGCCCGGGTCCGGATCGGAATCGATCGCCACGCGAATGCTGCCGTTGGCATCGCTGTCGTTATCGTCCACCGTGTCGATGCTCAGGGTGTGCCTGCCCACGCCATTAAAGTAAGCGAAGCTTCGGTTGTTCATGCCTGGGATGGTCACGGTGCGGGTACCCTCGCTCGTGGCGGCGAGGAAGTCGCTGGTCGCATCGTCGTAAACACTCAGGGTAACAACAAGGTCTTCCCGGGGCGCGGGCTCTACCCTCAGCGTGAAGGAGGCCTGACTGCCTTCATGCACCGGATTTCCGCCGTGGATAGTCACGACGGGCGTGCCCCGGGGCGCGTCGAAAGGATCGGGCAGGATGGTTCCAATCGCCCTGCCGTCGGCAATCTCAGCGCCCACGATATCGACGAGCACAAGCTCGAAGGTTTCCGGCTTCTCCTCGAACTCGTCGTCATCGAGCACCTCTACCCGCACGATCGCCTCCGTCCTGTCGTGGAACCCCCCCACAGACAGGTGTTCAGCACGGCGCACACGGTAGTCCTTTCCCTCGGTTGCCGGCGCAGTGGTGGCGGTTGGCGCCGTTGCGCGAAACTCGAAGGTGGCCGTCACGTTGGTGCGCGTCGGCCTGTCGAGCGAAACCGGAAACTCCATCAAGGTCCGGGTTCCGTCCCCGTTGGCGTTCTCCTGTACTGTAACGTCACCCACCGATAGCCGCGCGAGGTTTCCCTCGCCGGCATCGTCGTCATTGACCCGCACCGAAGCCGACCGCGGTGCGCCGACACCGTAGCTGGCAGGAGCCTGGCCGTCCTCGACCCGGACGGTGATCGTGCCCTGCCGCTCGTCGGCGGCGTCGTTATCCGTAGCGACTGTAAGAGTTCCCCTGCCGGACGCATCGATGCTTACCGATCTTGATGCGGACTCGCCGCTTGCCAGGAAGTTGCCGTCCTCGCTGATGGCTACGTCTACGTAGATGGTTCCCGACGGTTTCGGATCAGCCGTCAGCGTGAAGTCGGCGCTGTCACCCTCGATGATGGCGCCGCCCGCGGCGATGCTTACCCGCGGCGTCGCGTCGGCCACGCGCACCGATGCCTGAGCCGGCGCACCGACGCCATAGCCGTCACCGGCGGCAATGACGGCGCTGATCGTGCCGTCCGCTTCCAGTGTCGCGTCGTCGGACGTAGTAACCAGTAGTGTGCCCGTTCCGTCCGTGCCGATCGTGACCGTCCTGGTCCCGGTTTCGCCGCCATCAACGAAATTGCCGCTCTCGCTGACGTTCACCGTTACGTCGAGACTCCCGGAAATGCGCGGGGTTGCCGTCAGCGTGAAGGAGGCCGTTCCACCTTCGGTGATGGCCGGGCCGGCGGCAATGCTCACCCGCGGCGTGGCGTCCCTGACGGTCACCGATACCTGGCTGGGAGAGTGGATAAGATAGCCCGAGCCATCGACAAGCGTTGCGGTAATCGAACCGTCGGCTTCCGTCGAGCGGTCGTTCTCCGTGGCAACGGTGAACGTACCCGTTCCGCCCGTGCCGACGGCGACCGTTCTCTGAACGATCTCACCTGCGGCGGCAAAACTGCCCCGCTCGGTGAGCCTGACGGTTACGTCAACGGGGGCCACCGGCGCGGGACTCGCGCTAAGCGTGAAGGTCGCGGTGTCTCCCTCATTGATTGCACGGGGCGCAGAAAGCGAGATTCTCGGGGTTGGCGCACCGCCATCGGTCACGTTTACCGTCGCCGCTGCAGACGAGCCCAC
This sequence comes from Gammaproteobacteria bacterium, assembly GCA_028819495.1. Lineage (GTDB taxonomy): Bacteria > Pseudomonadota > Gammaproteobacteria > Eutrophobiales > Eutrophobiaceae > JAAXHV01. The sequence continues at coordinate 17,703 of JAPPLI010000166.1, forward strand.
CTGGTAGTCGGCGCCGGGGTCGATGGTGGCGGTGATAAAGCCGTCGTCCTCATCCACGTTATCGGCGCTGGTGTCGACATTGAGGGCGCCCCTGCCGTTTGTACCGATCGTCACCGTGCGCTTGCCGAGTTGTTCCTCGGGCGAAAACTGCCCGTCCTGCTGAACCGTCAGCGACACCTGCAATGGTGAGGCTGGTCTCGGGTCGGCTGTCAGGTTGAAGGTCGCGGTTCCGCCTTCGGTGATGTCGGCGCCGGCGGCAATGCCGAGCACAGGTATGTCGTTGTCCTGGATCCGGGCAACCGCACTACCGTGGTCGGATGAGGCAAAATAGCCCTGACCCGGATTGATGGTGGCGGTGATGACGCCATCCGCTTCATTGCTGGAGTCGTCCCGCGTCGCGACGTAAAAGTTCTTTTGTTCCCTGCCACCAGGGATTGTTATCCGTCTCTTCCCGGCTTCACCGCCGGCCAGGAAATCGCCTTCCTGGCTGATGGTCAACTCGACGGTGACGTCATGAGCGGGTCTCCCGGACGCCAGCACGCTGAACAGGGCAGACTCGCCCTCGGTATAGGGGCCACTGCCAAAAACAAGGACCTCAACGTCTTCTTCCTGGGCTTGGGCTGGAACGGCACCCACCAGTACCGCCAGCAGTGGCAAGCATAGCAGGGAGGCAAAAAGGCCGTGCCAGCGAGATTCCGTCACATTCATGGTCACAAACTCAGCTCCTCAGTCTCACAATCCGGTTCCGCACAGGCCGGCCCGCTTTTGATTGCACCGCTGACGTAGCGGCGGCAAGTACAGCATCTTATATATCTTCCGGGTCATGCTCAAGGAGTTTTGTCTTGCCGGAGTTTTGTCTTGCCGGGTGTGACTGAAAGTGTGGTCAAACTCCTTACCCCATTACCCAAGGGTGCACGTCAGATTTGTGAGGTGAGGTCATTATACACTTGCCCGGGCCTTGTCAAGCCGCGGTCCCGGAGTCATCCGGGACGAAGAAAATAAAGTGTTCTTCTGAAATATCCGCCTGGTTATAGTCCTGCAAGGTAATCGTGCCGCCACCCTGTGCCGCCAGGTCGATGAGCAGGTTGCCGCCCCGCTGTTGCAGGGTCAGGTCGTCCACGGATTGGATGTCCTCGAATGCCTGCAGAACGATTCTGTCCTCGCCGTTACCGAAGTCCAGGATGGTATCGTCACCGCCATCCGGGTAGAAATAAAACAGGTCGGCGCCGGGGCCGCCTTCCATCTGGTCGTTGCCGTAGTCATGCCGCTCTGTTTTGAAGTGGACCTCAAAATCAGTCGATCGTTCTTCATCTATGAGTTCCAGTTCAATGTCGAAATGGTCATTATCCGCGCCGCCTTTCAACAGGTCGTCGCCGGGGCCACCCAACAACCAGTCGTAACCTTCGCCGCCGTAGATTTGATCATTGCCGGGGCCGCCAAACAGAACATCGTCGCCGCCCCGCGGCCCGCCGTACAGTTTATCGTTGCCGCCTTCTCCCCGGAGGTAGTTGTCACGAAAGTCACCAGCCAGTATATCCGCGTGTTCAGAACCGATGAGATCTTCTATATCCGGAACCTGGACCTCACGGGTGTTGCCTTCATCATCGGTTACTGTGTAGTTCCTGGCGACAAAGCTGTCGCCTTCGGCATCGCCGCCCCTGGCGCCCTGTTCCAGCGCCGTGTGCAGGCGCACAACCACCCCGGAAGCCGAAGTGATATAGGATGCGGTATCCGTGCCGAAGAACTCGTCGATGGGGCCGCCACTCAGCAGGTCCGCCCCCGGCCCGCCGATTAGTATGTCAGCGCCTTCCCCGCCGTACAGCCGGTCATCGCCTTCCCGGCCGTCCAACCTGTCATCACCCTCCGAGCCAATAAGCCAGTCAGGCCCCTGGGCGCCGGTCAGCACGTCATCACCTTCGGTGCCAATCACTGGCTCGGCGCCTCCGGTCTCCTCAAGGTGTTCATGCCCATCCAGCAGCACCAGGCGAAGCCTGTAATCACCCCAGTTTTCCTGGTTCGGATTAAGCGCATAACTGCTGACGCCGAGGTAGTAAACCCCGCTGTGACCCGGCTGAAACCGGAGATAGGAACTCAATGTTCCCGCGTTCCGGTCTGCGTCATCGTTCATGGCCAGCAGTTCCCCGGAGGCATTGTAGATTTCAAGTATGGTATCGGCCGCGCCGGCGCCACCCCGACCAGCCAGGAAGATGTCATATTCCAGTCCTGCCTCCAGCTTGACCCGGACCCAGTCTTCGTCACTGCGACTGTCCAGGCGTCCGTCGAAGATGCTGTCCGCGCTGATGTCATAGCCGGTGCTGGCGTCGGCCGGCGCGTCACCCATTGATTCGGTACTGAATTTTATTGTCATGATGTTCTCCCTGGAAACAGGCCTGGACCTGGACGCTCAGTTGGGCATCCAATAGCAACCACACAA
>JAPPLI010000145.1:0-2794 GCA_028819495.1 Gammaproteobacteria bacterium
TGTCCCGCGTGCGCAGTGCAGTGGACGTGGAACAACTCCTCGGTCGGGTACTGCGAATGCCTTACGCAGAGAGACGGAAAGCCAGGGAGTTGAACCAGGCGTATGCCTTTCTTTCAGAAGCGGACTTTGGCGAAGCCGCCCGTACCCTGGTCGATAAGCTTGTTGCGATGGGTTTTGAAGAAGACGAAGCCAGTGAAAATATTGCATACGTCCAGCCGGGGTTGGAACTCGAGCAGGAACCTGAGTTGTCTGCTGCCCAGGAAACACCTTTCAGATTTGTACTGAACCATACGCCCGAAACACTGGCAGCCCCGCAAGACGGCAAGTCGCAAGGGATTACCGTAAACGAACTTGCCAGTGGCGTAATTGAAATTGAGGCCCGCGGCCAGATTGATACTGTGCTTGAACAGAGAATTTATGACATAGTCCCGGCAGACGAACGCGCTGGGGTTGCTGAAGCAATCAAGTCCTATAGAGGCAACTTATCTCCAGCCAAGCGTGGTGAGACATTCACTGTTCCGGGGCTAAGCGCTGAAATTCAAGGCGAACTTGAATTTGCATACACAGAAGTGTTTATGGAACACCACGACTGGTCATTACTTGATCATTCCGCCAGATTGGAGGAAGACGAGTTTGCCATCCGTGAAACCGCCCGCAGTTTCGAGATCGACCTTGACGGCAAGCGGGTAAGCTACAAATTTGCCCACGAGCGGGAACAGTTGCGGCTGGATACAGACTTGGCAGATTGGACGCAAGAAGCGTTGCTCCTTTGGCTCGACGGCCAGGTGCACCAACCTGATGTCAGCCAGTCCGAGCTGATCAGGTGGTTATCCGATCTGCTCTCCTTCTTGATGAATACCCGAAAATTTCATATCAACGCACTGATGCGGTGCAAATTCATATTGGCTCGAAGGCTGTGCGATAAAATTGATAACATTCGACGGCAGGAACGTGACAAGGTTTACCAGGAAGCTCTGTTTGGCCCCAGCGCAAAAGTGGACATTTCCTTTGATAACGGTTTTACATTCCGGGACGGTATATACCAGAACCAGCGTCGCTATCGCGGGCACTGGAAGCCGAGTAAACACTTCCTGGATCATGTTCCGGCCTTTGACGGTATCTCCGATGGCGAGGAAGAACAGTGCGCCCGGATAATCGACAGCCTGCCAGGACTGAAATACTGGCTTCGCAACGTGGCAAGGGATCCAGCCTCATTCTGGCTGCCCACCGCAACGGGCAAGTTCTACCCGGATTTCATCGCCCGGCTGGAAGATGAACGCCTGCTTGTAGCCGAATACAAGGGCGCGCACCTTGCCGAAGGACCGGAAACTGCTGGGAAACGGGCGATTGGTGAACTTTGGCAGCGCAAGAGTAAAGGCCGAGGCATATTTGTAATAGTTGAGAAAAGCGTTAATGGCCGAGATATACGCCAACAGTTGTCAGACGCCATAGAGCAGTAGTTCTTCCGATAGAAGCACCAGTTCCCGCCAAATGCTGGGATTAGGGTAAAATCTCCTTACGACACACTCTGTGATCTCTGTGTCCTCTGTGGCTATACTATGGCCTATGGCAAGGCTTCAGGATAAGGTAACGGTGGTAACAGGGGCGAGTTCCGGGATCGGGCGCGCCATTGCGCTGGCCTTTGCCGGAGAAGGCGCTCGCGTGGCCGTCAATTACAACAGGTCCGAAGAGCGGGCGCAGGACGTGGTCAGGGAAATACGGGGACTGTCCGGGCAGGCGCTTGCCGTGCAGGCGGACATAGCCGACCCGGACGCCGTCGCCGGCCTGATCGAAACGGCCGTCGCTGAATTCGGCCGCATTGACGTCTGGGTAAACAATGCCGGCGCGGATATACTGACGGGCAGCGGCGCCCGGCTTGCCGACCGGCAAAAGCTCTCCATGCTGACGGACGTGGACCTGAAAGGGACAATCCAGTGTTGCTGGGCAGTGGCCGATGTGATGCAACGCCAGGGCGGCGGTGTGATCATCAACATGTCCTGGGACCAGGCCGTTCACGGATACCAGGGGACCAATCCGCAGATGTTTTCCGCAGTGAAAGCCGGCATCCATGCCTTCAGTAAATCGCTGGCAAAGACTGTCGCCCCGGCGGTCAGGGTCAACGTATTGGCGCCCGGCTGGATAGCCACCGCGTTTGCCGCGGAAGTCATGGAACAGGACTATCACGCGGAACGCCTCAAGGAAATTCCGTTGAAACGGTTCGGGACACCGGAAGACGTGGCGGCAGCGGCAGTATTCCTGGCCTCTGACGAATCCGCCTACATAACGGGCGCAGTACTCAATGTCGGGGGTGGAGTCGTGTGAGATGAAAAAAGGGATTTTGACTGTTTTACCGGTTTCACTGATTTCACTGCTGTTCCATACCGGCGCGCTTGCCCGGGACGGGTATGAAACCGAACGCCGGGAGATGATCGCCGCGATCGTGGAGACAGTCACCGAAACCCGCAGTTATACCGGTATAGACGCCTTGGACGAACAGGTGATGCAGGCCCTGGCGGCCGTGCCGCGACACGAATTCGTGCCACCTGCCTTACGCAGTTTTGCCTACCGGAACAACGCGTTGCCCATCGGCGAGGGCCAGACCATATCACAGCCTTATATTGTTGCGCTCATGACGCACCTGATGAAGGTGGATGGAGACTCGGCAGTCCTGGAGATCGGCACCGGTTCAGGCTACCAGGCCGCCGTTCTGGCGCGCCTGGTGCGCCATGTCTACACCATCGAGATCATCGAGACACTGGGCAGGCGGGCCGGGGATACCCTGGCCCGTCTCGGT
>JAPPLI010000145.1:2894-19829 GCA_028819495.1 Gammaproteobacteria bacterium
TCCTGTTCCGACAGCAATATGATTTTCTCCCCCTTGCGCTCATCAGGCAGGGATATGGCGGCATGGTTGCAGTCCGGCCAGACGACCACGGCCAGCTCTTCCACCGCGGTGAGTGAGATCATTTCACCGCCGATCTTGGCAAAGCGTTTCGCGCGGCCCAGCAGTTCGATGTAGCCCTCGGCATCGATATTTGCGATGTCGCCGGTATCGTACCAGCCCTCACCGCGCTCAGTGCCCGGCGGCTGGATGCTGCCGTCGGCACCGTGCAGCAGGTAACCGGACATCACGTTCGGGCCGTTTACCACTAGTCTCCCGCCATGATCAATGCCGGGGACCGGCGCCAGGTAAGCCTGCATTCCCGGCAACAGTTTACCCACGCTGCCGGCTTTATTGTTGATCGGAGTATTGACCGAGACCACCGGGCTGCATTCCGTAGCGCCGTAGCCCTCGAGGATGCGGATGCCGAACTTTTCCATCCACAGTCTGCGGGTATCATCCTGCAGCTTTTCAGCCCCGGCCAGCACGTATTTCAGGGATTTGAAATCGTAGGGATGGGCATGGCGGGCATAACCCTTCAGGAAGGTGTTGGTGGCGAACAATATCGAAGCGTCCGTCTGGTACAGGAGTTCCGGGATGACCCGGTAATGCAGGGGCGTTGTGTACAGGAATATCCTGCAGCCGCCCAGCAGCGGCAGCACGCAGCCGATGTTGAGTCCGAACGAGTGGAACAACGGCAGGCAATTGAAAAAAATATCGCTGGGCTTGAAACCGATGCAACTGCGCGCCTGGGCGAAATTGGCCAACAGGTTGCGATGCGATAACACCACGCCCTTGGGAACGCCCTCCGAGCCGGAGGTGAACAGGATCGTGGCAGGGTCGCCCGGCTTTGCCCCGGGGCGCCAGCCGGCGCGGGGAAAAAAGCTGCGCGCCAGCCCCGACAGCTTGTCTGCAACGCCGATCCGGTCGCGCAGGTCCTCCAGGCAGACCAGGTTTACCCGTTGTTCCAGGCCTTGCGCCAACTCTCCCAGGTCGGCGGCCTCAATGAATTGCCTGGAAGTATAAACCGTCCTGATCGACGCGGTTTCGCACGCCTTGAGTAGCACCTGCAGGCCGGTCGAGTAGTTCAGCATGGCGGGGATTCGTTCCAGGTACAACATGGACAGGTACACCACCACGCCGCCCGCGACGTTCGGCATCATTACACCGACCCGTTCCCCGGGTTGCGTGTCCTTGCGCAATACACCGCCGAGGATAAAAGTGCGCATCAGCAACTGCCTGTAGGTGAACGGCTCCCGCTTGATGTCTTCCAGCACGACCCGGTTACCTCCAAACAGTCCCGCAGACTGCAGGATGGCGTCGAACACGGTCTTTTCATAGTCATAACAGGTAAAGGACACCCTGTACATCAGTTCCTGCATGCGCGCAGCGGCGGCCTTGCGCCGTTCGTGTCCCTGGATTGACGGGTCGATCTCCAGTTTTTCCGGCGCCAGCACCTGCATCCGGATTTTGGGAAACCTTATCCGTTCTCCCAGGTAGCCCATGGCAGTGTATTGCGCGCCGTCAATGGAGATGGGAAGCACGGTGGCGCCGGCGCGATCAGCAATTAATCCCGGCCCTTCATAGACCTTCATCAGGCTGCCGGTGGTGGTGATGCGGCCTTCCGGGAAAATGACGGCCTTGCGGTCTTCCTGGAGGAAGCGCACCATGGATTTAACCGACAACGGATTGGTCGGATCCATGGTGTATAAATCAGCGAAACAGAGAAACGGTTTGAAACGGGGGCGGGTGGCGACCTGGGTGTTGATGGCGAACCTGAGATTGTCGGGAAACCAGGCGAACAGCAGGATGCCGTCAAGCAGTGACGTGTGATTGGCGACGATCAGCACCCGGTTGCCGGCCTGCCCGTAATGTTCCATCCCCGTAACCTCAACCCGGTACAGCAACCGCAGCAGGCAGCGCAGGAAAAATTTCAGGAAACGGACCATTCCCTGATTTTACGAAGAATCAACACAAAAGTGAACGGGCAGCATCGGTTCCCGCCAGATGGGTGGGGTCAGAGTAAAATCGCCGGGAACATTGGCAACGGCAAAGCTGGTGGTGATTTTACTCTGACCCCGGAATTCAGTGGGAACTGCGGGCAGGCAGGATAAGGCCCGGCGGATTGTCAGATGCCAACGGAGCGGGAGCCGGATTGATAGACGGTAATTTTCTGGTTGGGATGGATGGTATCGTTGCGCAGGTTGTTCCAAGTCAGCAACTGATTTACCGTCACGTTGAACTTTTTGGCTATCAACCACAGGGAATCGTTTTTTCTCACGGTGTAATGGAACGGGTCGCTTGCCGGTTGTTCAGCTTTAGCCGCAACCTTGTTGCCGGCGTCCCTCAACCACAGCCTGAGCGTCTGCCCGGAGCGCAAATCCCTGGGCCGGGAAATGCCGTTCCAGGTTTGCAGTTGTTTCACGCTTACACCATGGCGCCGGCCAATTTGCGAGAGCGTATCGCCGCGTTTGACAGTGTAAAGGATGGGATTTTCCACTGGCTTTGCAACGGCGACCGCAACCTGCTGGGCGGCCGGCGCTGCGAACACCTTGAGTTTTTGTCCGGGCTTAAGGCTCCTGGGCCGGGAAATGCCGTTCCATGCCTGCAGTTGCCTCGCGCTTACGCCGCGGTAACGCTGGGCGATATGCGAGAGCGTGTCCCCGCGTTTGACAATGTAGTAGCATTGTTCACCGACATCCGCGGCCGTTAACCGCTGCGCCGGAGTCAGGCCGGAAAGCTTTCCCAGGAATGTTTCTTTGCTGGCGACGGGCAGGAGCAGCCGGCGCCCGTCCTGAGTCCTGGTTGCCCAGTCTTCATAGCCGGGATTCAGGTCGCGCAGTTCATCCCTGGTCAGCGCGGCCAGTTCCGCGGCAACGGCAAGGTCGATCTGCCCGCCGGTGTCCACCTGGGCAAAATACTGTTGATCCGGCACCGGCTGCCATACGATGCCGTGTTGTTCCGGGTTGGCGACCAGTTCCGCTACCGCCAGCAGGCTGGGTACGTAGCCCCTGGTCTCCCGGTGCAGGCGCAGGGAGAAGAAGCCGGTGTCCTTGCCGGCCCTGCGGTTGCGGCGGATGGCCCTGGCCACGTTCCTCTCGCCGGTGTTGTAGGCGGCTACAGCCAGCAGCCAGTCGCCGAACTCGGTGTGCAGGTCTTCCAGGTAATCCAGGGCGGCCCCGGTGGCGGCTACGATGTCCCGCCTGCCGTCATACGAGCAGTTCTGTTTCAGGCCATACCGCTCCCCGGTGCCCCGGATAAACTGCCAGATACCCACAGCGGCCTTGTGCGACCTGGCGCGGGGCTGGAATGCGCTTTCGACGATGGGCAGCAGGGCAAGTTCCAGCGGCATGCCGCGTTTTTCCACTTCGCCGACGATATGATGCAGGTAGAGACTGGCGCGACCGGCCACCCGGTCAAGGTATTTCTGGTTTCTGGCGTACCATGCCAGCCTGCCCTTGACTTTTCGCTGTTCCATGTGCCTGGGCAGGTTCAGGTTGGCGCCGACCCGTTTCCAGAGATCGTCATCCGGCGCATCGTCATCCTGTGCAACAGGCTGGACCGGGTCGGTGGGCGTCCTGGCGAGCTCTTCTACAGTTTCGTCCGTAAGCTCCGGCTCTGGAGTCCTGTATTCAGCGCGTTCCTGCGCGTCGGCCTCCGGTTGGGTTTCGGCAGTTTTCTGAAGGGGTTGCTGGCTGCACGCGCTTAGCAAGAAAGCGACGCTGATAACGATTGCTGGCAGCCCTGAGCAGCGCATCGGTGAATGCTACGCACGGCCTTGATCGATGTCAAGGATTTTTTTCAGTATTTTTTCAAGAAAAACAGCAAATCCTGAGGTAAAATTTTGCCTGAGAACCCGCTACTTCAGGCAATGGAAAACATATCCGCAACATCACCCGCCACCCCGGCCCGCGCCGGGTTTTCCGAGTGGCTCAAAGGCGAAACCGGCAGTGTGCTTGCACGCTATGAAAAGGAAAAATTCGAGAGGATATTGCCCGGACTGTTCGGGTATCACATCGCCCAGGTAGGTCAATATGATGGTGCAGTGCTTGCTTCGGCCGGGCGGATCAGGAATAAAATCGAGTTGCGCCTGGACGATGACGGTCTGCCGCACGACAGTTGCGCGCTGGCGGCGAGCGCCGCATCCCTGCCGTTTGCCGCGCGCAGCATTGACGTTGTGGTTATGCCCCACGTGCTTGAGTACGTTTCCGACCCCGGCGCCGTTCTGAAGGAAACAGAACGCGTCCTGATCGAGGATGGCCGCTTGATCATCACGGGCTTCAGTCCCTGGAGCCTGTGGGGATTGTGGCGTCTGAACCCGGTATGCCGCAACCGGCCGCCCTGGGACGGCAGGTTTCACAGTATTGCCAGGCTCAGGCACTGGTTGTCCATGCTCGGTTTTGAGGTGCTTGAGGTTGACAGGTTTCTGTTTCGTCCTCCAGGCGGGCACAGGAGCCTGCTGCACCGTTTGTTGTTCCTGGAAAAACTTGGCGCAACCTGCTGGCCGTTTCTCGGCGCGGCCTACCTGGTGGTTGCGCAGAAACGCCGGGCGCCCGTCAGTCCCATTAAACCGAGTTGGCGCAACAGACTATTACTGTCCGGCGTGTCCGCGGGGCCGGCAACCATGGCGGGAGCCGACAATCAATTCACTACGGCGCATGAACAAGTTCATTGAAATATTTACCGATGGCGGCTGCCGCGGTAATCCGGGACCGGGCGGCTGGGGCGCGTTGTTGCGTTACAACGATACCGAAAAAGAGCTGTCCGGCGCCGCGCCGCAGACCACCAATAACCGCATGGAACTGACCGCAGCGATTAAAGCCCTGGAGGCGTTGAAAGAACCCTGCCGGGTACGCCTGACGACGGATTCCAACTATGTGAAGAACGGCATCACGCAGTGGATGGATGACTGGAAGCGGCGCGGCTGGCGCACCGCGTCGAAGCGTTCCGTAAAAAACCAGGATCTGTGGCAACGTCTGGATGAACTGGCTGCGCGCCACGAGATTGAGTGGCGTTGGGTAAAAGGGCACAGCGGTCATGCGGAAAATGAGCGGGCCGATGCGCTGGCAACCAGGGCCATGGACCGGCTGCCGTGACTGACCCCGTTGGTTCCCGGCGGACAGACGTGCGCCAGGTTGTCCTCGATACCGAAACCACCGGGCTGGAACCAGGCAGGGGGCACCGGATTATTGAAATCGGCTGCATCGAAATGAAGGACCGCCGCAATACGGGCCGTGTCCTGCACTACTATATAAATCCCGAGCGGGAGATAGAAGATGATGCCATTGAAATCCACGGCCTCACTGCAGACCAACTGGAAGGAGAACCGGTTTTTGAGGACGTTGCCGACCCGCTTATCGATTTTATCCGGGACAGCGAGGTCATTATCCACAATGCGCCGTTCGACGTGGCGTTCATCAATGCCGAGCTGTCGCGCCTGGGAGACGACTGGGGGAGGCTGGAGGATTACTGCAGCGTTACCGACACGCTGGAAATGGCGAGGGAACTGCACCCCGGGCAGAGAAACAGCCTGGACGCGTTGTGCCAGCGCTACGGCATAGATAATTCCCATCGCAGCCTGCACGGCGCGCTGCTGGACGCCGAGATCCTGCTGGATGTCTTCCTGGCGCTGACCGGCGGCCAGTCGAGCCTGTTGCTGGACCGGGAAGAGGAACGGGACACACGCTCCGGTTTGCAGGTAGCAAACCCGGTGCAGCGCCACACCTCTCTGAAAATAGTGGAACCCACCAAGGAAGAACTTGCCGCGCACCGGCGGATGCTGGAACGGCTTAACAGGAATTAGGAATTATGAATGTTTGGGGTCAGAGTAAAAATTCTGACGAATTTCTTACTCTGACCCCTTAATTTTCTAATTCCTGCTTTCCGGCCCCAGCCTGTTCCAGGACGGTTTTCAACTCTCCCGACTGGTACATCTCCAGCACGATATCGCAGCCGCCGATGAGTTCGCCGTTGACGAATACCTGCGGGAACGTCGGCCAGTTGGAGACCCGGGGCAGGTTCTGGCGCACTTCCGGCGACGCCAGCACGTCAACGTAGACGAACTCGGTATCGCAGTCCTTCAACGCCTGTGCAGTGCGCATGGAGAAGCCGCACTGGGGGAAATCGGGCGACCCTTTCATGAACAGGATGACGGGGTTTTCCGAAATGATGGTTTTCAGTTGTTCGATGATGTCGCTCATTGCGCTTTCTCTTATAGTGTTCGGGATGCGTGCGGCGCGCGCCCCACGCTGATTGCCGCCATTATACATCACCCCGGTGGAAATTCATTGTATACTTGTCCGGCATCGAGGCAGTAGTATAATTGGAGTTGCATCATATTTTTTTCGGGAACCTCCCAGTCAGAGGTTCCTTATGTGAAACCTTACGCTGGAGGGGTAACGATGAATCCGCTTAAAACCATAAAGGGCACATTGATTCTGGGTTTTGTCACGGCTGTGGTGGTAGCCATCCTGATTAACCTGGGTGCGAGCGATACCGCATCGAGCGGTCTCAACAAGTGGTCGCTGATGGTCTGGCTGCACGTCTTTTTCGGGGTCATCTGGATCGGCCTGTTGTACTATTTCAATTTTGTGCAGACCCCCGCCATGGCCACGGCAACCGCGGACAGCGATGGTCCGGGACCGGCCGCGATCGGCAAATACGTCGCGCCCCTGGCGCTGCTCTGGTTCCGCTGGGCCGCGTTGCTGACCTGGCTGACCGGCGCCGCCACGCTGGAAATCATGGGGCTCGGTATCGCCAATACCTTCATGCTGGGCAGCGGGGCGGTCATTATCGGGGTCGGCGCCTGGCTCGGCACCATCATGCTGTTCAACGTCTGGGTGTTGATCTGGCCGAACCAGAAGAAAATCCTGGGAATAGTTCCGGCATCGGATGAAGAAAAAGCGAAGGCCAGGGTGGTGGCAGCCATGGCTTCGCGCACCAATACATTCCTGTCCATCCCCATGCTGATGTGCATGGTCGGGCAGGGCCATGGTCTGCCGTTCTGATTCCAGGGGCCAGGGGTTGGAATGTTTGGGGTCAGAGTAAAAATTCTGACGAATTTCTTACTCTGACCCCTTAATTTAACGGCTGCTCACCTGATACCTGTTAACTGGTCCCTGACCCCTGACTGCCACCTGCCAGATGTCCGGATCAATAATGCCGACCTACAAGCGTCTGGACGTAGCCTTTGAGGCCGGTGAGGGCGCCTGGCTGATTGACAGCCGGGGCGAAAGGTACCTGGATGCCCTGAGCGGAATTGCCGTCTGCGGCCTGGGTCATGCCCATCCCGGAATCGCTGAAGTGCTGGCGCGCCAGGCGCGCCGGCTGGTCCATACGTCCAACCTGTACCGAATTCCCCTGCAGGAGGAACTGGCCGGCCGGCTGGCCGGCATTGCCGGAATGGATCGTGTATTTTTCGGCAATTCCGGCGCTGAAGCCAACGAAGCCGCGATCAAGATCTGCCGCAAATTCGCTCGCCACAAGCAGGTTGAAGAACCGGTTATTATTGTCATGGAGGGCAGTTTTCACGGCCGGACCATGGCGACCCTGAGCGCCACCGGCAAGCCCGAGGTGCGAGCCGGTTTTGACCCGTTGCTGCCCGGTTTCCGGTATCTGCCCTATAACGATATCCCGGCCCTTGAGACGCTTGAAGGCGCGGGCGACCGGGTTGTTGCGGTAATGCTTGAAGCCGTACAGGGAGAAGGCGGGGTCATCGTCCCTGGTCCGGGTTACCTGAAAGCGCTGCGCGATCTGTGTGACCGGAACGGCTGGCTGCTGGTCCTTGATGAAGTACAGACCGGGATGTGCCGCACCGGCGCCTGGTTTGCCTACCAGCATGAAGACATCCTTCCCGACGTCGTCACCCTGGCCAAGTCCCTGGGCAACGGCCTGCCCATCGGCGCTTGCCTGGCTGCCGGTCCTGCAGCGGAAATGCTGCAACCGGGGAGTCACGGTTCGACATTCGGCGGCAATCCACTGGTCTCGGCAGCCGCGCTGGCGGTCATTGATATCCTGAGTGAGCAGGACCTGGCCGAACGGGCAGCCGCAACCGGCAGGGCCATGCTGGAAAGTTTCCGCACGCAACTGGCGCACCTTGACCAGGTCGTTGAGATACGCGGCAAGGGATTGATGATCGGTATAGAACTGTCCGGGGATTGCGGCGTCCTGGTCGAGCGGGCGCTGGAACGCCGCCTGCTTATCAACGTCACTGCGGGCCGGGTAGTGCGCCTGCTGCCTCCCCTGATCATCACGGAGGATGAATTGCGTCATATAATCGATACCGTCTGCTCCCTGGTGAGGGACTTTACGGGTTAACATGACGCGCCACTTCCTGACACTTGCGGACCTCAGCGTGACTGAGATTGAGGCCGTGATACAACGCGCTATCCGGCTGAAGGACGCGTTCAGGCGCCGCGAGCTGCAGCAGACCTGCGCCGGCAGGGTGCTGGCCATGATATTTGAAAAATCTTCCACCCGGACCCGGGTTTCCTTTGAAACCGCAATGGCGCACCTTGGAGGACATGCCGTTTTCCTGTCGCAACAGGACAGCCAGTTGGGCCGCGGGGAGCCTATAGAGGACACTGCCAGGGTATTATCGAAGATGGTTGATGGCGTTATGATCCGGACTTTCGAACATGCCCGGCTGACACGCTTTGCGGAGTATTCCTCGGTTCCCGTCATAAACGGCCTGTCGGACAGTTATCATCCCTGCCAGTTGCTGGCGGACCTGCAGACTTTTTATGAGCTGAAAGGCGCAATCAAGGGAAAAAAGGTGGCCTGGCTCGGTGACGGAAACAACATGTGCAATTCCTGGATCAACGCGGCAAGGATCATGGATTTCCACCTGCACGTGGCAGGACCGGCGGAATACCGGCCGGCCCCGGAAATCGTCAGGCGGGCCGGGCCGAACATAACCCTTACCGGCGACCCCCGGCAGGCGGCTGCGCAGGCCGACCTGGTCGTTACCGATACCTGGGCCAGCATGGGGCAGGAAGACGGGAAGGAAAACAGGCAGGCGTTGTTCAAGCCGTTCCAGGTGAATGAGGAAATCATGGCCCTGGCTGCGGCGGATGCCGTATTCATGCATTGCCTGCCGGCTTATCGCGGCGCCGAGGTGAGCGCAGGAGTCATTGACGGTCCGCGCAGCGTGGTCTGGGAAGAGGCAGGCAATCGTTTACATGCCCAGAAAGCCCTGTTGGAGTTTTTGCTGGGCTGAAGCATGCATTTTCTTTTGAGTAATGATGACGGCTACCAGGCTGTCGGCCTGGAGGTCCTGATGCGGACCATGCAGTCCTTCGGCGAAATTACCGTGGTGGCCCCGGACCGGAACCGGAGCGGCGCGAGCAACTCACTGACACTGGATGCGCCGCTGTATACACGCCAGGTCTCCGACAGGTTTTTCTATGTTAACGGCACCCCTACCGATTGTGTGCACCTGGCTATAACAGGCCTGCTGGAAGAGATGCCGGACATGGTAGTCAGCGGTGTCAACCATGGGTCCAACCTGGGTGACGACGTGATTTATTCGGGAACCGTGGCGGCGGCCATGGAGGGGCGTTTTCTGGGACGGCCGGCCATCGCCCTGTCGCTGGCCGGTGAAAATCCGACACACTACGAAACCGCAGGGAAAGTTGTCGGTAAACTGATCGGCAGGTTGCTTGCAGACCCCATCGATAATGATATGTTATTGAACATCAACATACCGGACGTGCCGTTTGAGCAACTTGAAGGTTTTGAAGTGACGCGGCTGGGCCAGCGGCACAAGTCCGAACCGGCTATCAGAATGAAAGATCCGAAGAACCGCACCGTTTACTGGGTCGGACCCGTGGGCGCCGGTGAAGATGCCGGCCCCGGCACTGATTTTCACGCGGTTTCCGTAAACAGGATTTCCGTTACACCGTTACAGGTGGACCTGACCCGCTACGCAGCCCTGACCCGGGTCGGTGACTGGCTGGCTGGCCTGGAACTGAATGCAGGCTGATCATTTTCAAGGCATCGGCATGACATCCCAGCGCTCCCGGGACCGGCTGGTGCGCCAACTGCGGAACATGGGCATAGAATCCGAAACTGTGCTGGCTTCCATCAGGAGCACTCCGAGGCACATTTTCATAGACGAGGCGCTGGCCAGCCGCGCCTATGACAATACCGCGCTGCCTATCGGCCAGAACCAGACGATTTCACAACCCTATATTGTCGCGCGCATGACCGAAGCGTTACTGGAGGCCGGGGACCTGGACAAGGTCCTGGAGATCGGCACCGGTTGCGGCTACCAGACAGCCATCCTTGCCCAGCTGGCTCGCCGGGTTTACAGTATTGAACGCATCGAGGTCTTGCTGGCCGGCGCCAGGGAGCGGTTTCATACCCTGAACTACCGCAATATCAAGGCGAAATACGGTGACGGCACCAGGGGCTGGCCGGAGCACGCGCCGTTCCAGGGAATCCTGGTGTCGGCGGCGCCCGCAAAGATTCCTGATGCACTTATGGAACAACTGGCTGTTGGCGGCCGTATTATTATTCCAATCGGCCACAGTGGGGGACAGAAGCTGCTGTCGGTAGTCCGTACCAGGACCGGCTTTGTGGAAAAAAGCCTGGACCCGGTCAGTTTTGTCCCCATGCTCAAGGGAACGGGGTAAGTTCCGGTCATGAAAAAATTCCGCGGCGCATGCCTGTTGTTGGTCCTGCTGGGAGCAATCCCTGCCTGTTCCAATGTGAAAGCGCCGGTGACGGCGCGCCAGGGACCGGACAGGCAGGAGGTATCCGTAATTTCATCCGATTCCGCGCGGCAAGGAAGCGATAGCGCCCGGCATACCGTCAGCAAGGGCGAAACCCTGTATTCCATTGCCTGGCGTTATGGGCATGATTACAAGAGCCTGGCTGCGTGGAACCGGATCAAACCCCCGTTCACCATTTATCCGGGTCAGGTCATCAAGTTGTTACCGGCGCGGAAGTCGCGCGCGCTGCAACCACCTCCGGTGGCGGATAAGCAATCCCGGAAGCCTGGCCGGTCTGCTGCCGCAACGCGGGAAACAACCCCGCCGAAGAAGACCGCGGCCAAACCCGCCGCGCCGGCTGCGGGTATCCGCTGGCAATGGCCGGCCCGCGGCAAGTTGTTGAAGCCATCTACACTGACTGCAAAAAAAGGCATAAATATCGGCGGACGCAGAGGCCAGAAAATCGTCGCTGCGGCTACCGGTAAAGTAGTTTACAGCGGCAGTGGGTTACGCGGTTATGGTAATCTTATTATCATCAAGCATAATGACACTTATTTAAGCGCCTATGCGCATAATCGCGACCTGGTTGTAAGGGAGGGGGAAACGGTAAAGGGCGGGCAACAGATATCAACGATGGGTGTTGACGGCAAGGGCGCGCCGGTGTTGCACTTTGAAATCCGTAAAAACGGACAACCGGTTGATCCGTTGGGGCAACTTCCGCGCACTTGAAGGCCTGACCAATACAAGGGAGATCCTGGCCAGATCAGGGTTTCCCGGGAACCAGAAACAGAAGACATTCATGCCTGAAGATGATGATATCCAGTCATTGAACCTGGAAGACTCCGGTTCCGGAGGAACAGGCCCTGAGACGGCCAGGAAGTCGGCCCGGGTACACCAGCACGCCGGTTTCAGTGAAACGGACCTTGACGCCACCCGGTTGTACCTGAGTGAGATTGGGTTCACCCCGTTGTTGACCGCAAAGGAGGAGACCGACTTCGCCCGGCGCGCGCGACGCGGTGACGATGATGCGCGCAAACGCATGATTGAGAGTAACCTGCGCCTGGTGGTGAAGATCGCGCGGCGTTACATGAACCAGGGACTGGCATTGCTGGACCTGATTGAAGAAGGCAACCTCGGTCTGATACGGGCCGTGGAAAAGTTTGACCCGGACAAGGGTTTCCGTTTTTCGACCTATGCCACGTGGTGGATCAGGCAAACCATTGAACGGGCGTTGATGAACCAGGCCAGGACGGTCAGGTTGCCGATACACGTCATAAAGGAGATCAATGTTTACATGAGGGCGGCCAGGAAACTGGCCCAGACCCTGGACCGGGAACCCAGCAGCGAGGACGTGGCGGAGATGCTGGACCGGCCGCTGGAAAGCGTGAAACGCATGTTCGGATTAAACGAACGGGCCACCTCGGTGGATGCCCCGGTCGGCAGGGAAGCGGAGCGGCCATTGCTGGATACGATACCGGATGAGCATAACATTGATCCGTCAGTATTGCTCCAGAATGATGACGTGAGGGAGCACATCGATTCATGGCTGCAACAACTGACGGAAAAACAGCGCGCCGTGGTGGAATTGCGCTTCGGCCTGCATGACAAGGAAGCAGCTACGCTGGAAGACGTGGGCGCACAACTGGGAGTGACGCGGGAGCGGGTCAGGCAGATACAGATCGAGGCGCTGAAACGCTTGCGGCGAATCCTGAAACGGGAAGGTTTCTCCCTGGATGCATTATCCTGATATAGCCACAGGGAACACAGAATCGGGTGGGGTCAGAGTAAGAAATTCGCAGAATTTTTACTCTGACCCCGGAATTTCTTACTGGATTCCCACTTTCGTGGGAATGGGGAACGGGGGAACATTCATTCCTGATTCTTGATTTGAAACAGCGCCGCAACGATGCGGCGGCCTTCCCCGGACAGGAAATTGAAGGCCCGGCAGGCGGCGCCGGTATCCATGATCTCGAACCCGGTCTGCCGGAGGTACAGGATTTCGCAGATTTCATCAGGCGGATATGCAAGTGTCCTGCCGCTGCCGAAGATTACGATCTCCGGATTAAGATTGAGCATCGTCTCCAGGTGCGCTTCTTCCAGCGCCTGCACACGCTCCGGCAGACTGTCTTCAATGATCGCCTCCTGTGTGATTATAATGTCTGTCGCGTAAACCGTGCCGGCAACCGTTATCGAGCCGGTTGCATAGGCGTCTATTTTATGTTCGCCTTGACTGATATCTGTTTCAATTTTCATAACAGTGGGGCTGCAAAAACAGGAGAATCATGAGAATCCTATTATTAGGAGCGCCCGGCGCCGGTAAGGGCACGCAGGCCGCTTTCATTAAAGACAAGTTTAACATACCCCAGATTTCGACCGGCGACATGTTGCGCGCCGCGGTCAGGGCCGGCACTGCGCTGGGGCTTGAGGCAAAAAAGGTAATGGACGCCGGTGAACTGGTGTCGGATGACCTGATCATGGACCTGGTCAAGGACAGGATTCGCCAGGATGATTGCAGGCAGGGTTACCTGTTCGACGGTTTCCCGAGGACCCTCGGCCAGGCTGAGGCAATGCAGCGGGAAGGCATACTCATCGATTGCGTGGTTGAGATCGTGGCAGCGGATGAGGAGATTATCAAACGCCTGGACGGCCGCCGCGTTCATCCCGGGTCGGGACGGGTTTATCATGTCCTGTTCAATCCGCCGCAACAGCCCGGTGTTGATGACGTCACCGGAGAGGCGCTGGTACAACGGGAAGATGACAAGGAGGCTACGGTCAGGAAACGCCTGCAGGTCTATCATGAGCAGACCGCGCCGTTAATCAGGTTTTACGACGATCTCAGCGGCCGGAATGGGCCGGCATACCTGCGTGTGGACGGCGCCGGCGATGTCCGGGAAATAACGGAAAACCTGGTTCACGGACTGGAAAATCTGATGGACAGACCGGGAAACTATACGTAACGACACAAATCGCGCACTATCCGTCATTCCCGCGCAGGCGGGAATCCAGTAAGGAAACATTCATTATAAGGAGTATTGTTGCCCACTGGATTCCCGCCTGCGCGGGAATGACGGGGGAGGCGGAAATTACGGACCATGATGCGGGCTAAGCGAAAAGCAGGAAGATCAGGAGGCAAGCTAAGGCGCCGTTCCGGGAATAAATTCCGGTACGTGCATATTTTTATCATCCTGGTTTGTATGCTCGCGGCCTGGGTGTTGTGGCTGGACTATCGCGTGCAATCGGAATTCGCGGGGAAACGGTGGTCCCTTCCTGCCCGCGTCTACGCCAGTCCCGCAGAGATATATGCAGGCCGGGCGCAGACAGCCGATAACATTGAAAAACTGCTGCTCGGATCAGGCTACAGGAAAGCGTCTTCCGCCGGACAGCCGGGTTACTACAGCCGGACGGCATCAACTATCGAGTTTATGCAGCGTGAATTTCACTACTGGGACGGCCGCCAGGACGCGCGCCTGGTCCGTGTGCGTTTCCGGGACGGGGAGGTGCGGGAGCTCCGGGATTTATCAGGACAGGGCGCCTTGCCGCTGGCGCGCATCGAACCGGAATTAATCGGCAGGATCTACCCGGACAATTTCGAGGATCGTATTCTGGTTTCCTACGATGACGTTCCTCCCGCGTTGATCCAGGCTTTGCTGGCGGTTGAAGATCGAAATTATTTCAGCCATAACGGTATTGACCCGAAGGGCGTGTTACGGGCCCTGTACCACAATATCGTCAAAAGGAAACTCGAACAGGGAGGCAGCACCATTACCCAGCAACTGGTGAAGAATTTCTTTTTGAGCCCGGAGCGGACCCTGGCCAGGAAGGCCAACGAGGCCGTCATGGCCTTGCTGCTGGAGCGGCGCTACGGCAAGGAGGAAATCCTCGGCGCCTATATCAACGAGGTGTACCTGGGACAACAGGGCCGGCGCAGCGTGCATGGTTTCGGCACTGCCGCGGAGTTCTATTTCGCCAGGCCGCTGAACGAATTGCGGCCGGACCAGATCGCGTTGCTCGCGGGGATGGTGAAAGGCGCTTCCCGGTACAACCCGAGGCGCCATGCCGGGCGCGCCAGGCAGCGCCGCGACCTGGTGCTGGACCTGATGTTGCAGCAGGGTTACCTGGATGAACCGGCCTGGCGGCAGGCGCGGCGGCAGCCATTGGACCTGAGCGCGCGGCCGCGCTGGATTTCCGGCAAGCACCCCGCATTTCTGCAGCTTGTCAGGAAGCAACTGTTGCGTGATTATGCCATCGGCGACCTGCGCAACAAGGGACTGCGCATTTTTACCACGCTTGATACCGCACGGCAGGAGAGTACGGAACTGGTTCTGCAGCGACAGTTGCGGCAACTGGAACGGGCGGGTTCCCTGGATCCGGGAACATTGCAGGCAGCAAGCATTTTTGTACAGACCAGCACCGGCGCGGTATTGTCCCTGGCGGGTGACAGGAACGCGGAATACGCCGGTTTTAACCGGGCCCTGCATGCCAGGCGGCCGATAGGGTCACTGGTGAAACCGTTCGTGTATTACACGGCCCTGACGGACCCCCGGCGCTATTCACTCGTGTCGGGAGTCAGCGACACCGACATCTCCGTCAGGCTTGCAGACGGCTCGTTCTGGCGTCCGGATAATTACGACGGTAGGAATCACGGCCAGGTAAGTCTGCTGGAGGCCCTGGCAAGATCATACAACAAGGCAACGGTAAGACTGGGCCGTGAGATCGGCCTGGAACAGGTGATCGACACGCTGTATAAAGCAGGTGTCGGTGACCATATTGAGTCGTTTCCATCGCTGTTGCTGGGCTCTCTGGAACTGACGCCGTTGCAGGTCAGCCAGCTTTACCAGACCCTGGCCAATGGCGGCTTCCTGGTTCCCCTGAACAGCATCAGGGAGGTTCTGGACAACACCGGCAACGCGGTAAAGCGCTATGGCCTGGATATGCGTCAGGCGCTGCAGGGCGAAGCTGTTTTCCTTACCGGTTTCATGATGGTGCAGGCGGTCAACCGCGGCACCGGCCGCGGCCTGCGCCGTATTATCCCGGAACATTTGCCGCTGGCCGGCAAAACAGGCACTACCAATGATTTGCGGGACAGTTGGTTTGCCGGTTTCGGCGACGATATAACAGGCGTGGTATGGCTGGGCCGCGATGATAACCTGCCCACCCGGTTTACCGGCGCGACCGGCGCGCTGCAGGTCTGGGGCAACATGGTGAAGCGGCAGGACTTCCGTAGCGTCGACTTGCTGCCGCCGCCCGGCGTCGGCTCCATGGATGCCGTGGGTTTGCCTTTTGCCGGCGCCTGTGTCAGGTTTCCGAATATACCGTATGTCCTGGGGTTCAGGCCCCAAAACGCGTTAAGCGGGGGTTGCAGATGAAGAAAGCATATATACTAGCCCGCATATCTCACCAATTGATGCGCCCTCGCTTGTCTTTTTCCCGCCAGCGAGCACGTGCTCCCTCAACCATAAGAACCACTATGCTTTCGGTCGCAGGCGCTCGCTGGCAGGAAAAATCCTGCGCGATCATCGCATCAATTGGTGAGATATGCGGGCTGGGTTTGCTGGTCGCCGTCGTGCTGGTTTGCGGGGCATGCTCGAACGTGCGCCAGGCGCCGGTGGAGGAGAGGCAGGAACCGGATACCGCGCCCGGGTTACCCCCTGAGCCGGCCGCGCAGATCGCGCCCGGGGAGCCGGCGCCGGAAGAAGAAGACGAGCAATGGGAAGAATTGCCCGGTCCGGGCAGGGCCGCCGAAACCCGAATCCCGGCACAGCCGGAACGGATCAGTGAAAACCCTGCGGTATTGGCGTTACTCGATGATACGGACCTCAGCATCAGCCGGGACAACCCGGAAGCCGCCGCCGGTTCCCTGGAACGGGCGCTGCGCCTGGAACCGAAAAACCCGTGGCTGTGGCATCGCCTGGCGCTGCTGAAACTGGGGCAGGGTAACCGGCGCCTGGCCATTGCCCTGGCGCAAAAGTCGAATTCCCTCGCGGCCGGGCGCCCGGAGTTACGCAGGGCCAATGCCGGTTTGATCGAGCGGGCAAGCAGACGGGTGGGGTCAGAGTAAAATTTCTGGCGAAATTCTTACTCTGACCCCGAGCTCCTCGTCTATCCCCTGCATCCAGGGGTCAGAGTAAGAAATTCGAAGAATTTTTACTCTGACCCCGGCATTTAGCGGGAACAGCCGGGAAACCAG
>JAPPLI010000033.1 GCA_028819495.1 Gammaproteobacteria bacterium
CGACAGACAGCCTGTTTATCGCTCTATGCTATGATTGGTGAGATATGCGGGTTAGCTATCTCTTTGTTCAGCATCAGAATGGATTGCTCCATAAATTCAGCTTTCTTTACTTCAAATCCGTTGTTGCTTAATTTACTGTTGAAAGATGGGGTAACTAGGGACAAGTTTCCTACAGTGTGTTTTAGCCGTTCTCTGCGTACAATTTGACCAACAACACTTTCATCCTCTTCGACCTCATAAATTGCACGAATATAATCGTTACTCGTTGGTTCTACCCCATGCGCCAACGGCCAGTGATCTCTCCATGAGGCAGGCATAACATGTTCGACGGTGAGTCCTTTCGGTAGGATATTGGTTTCTTGCATTTTGCCTCGCATATGTTTTTCCACATCAACCAGAAAGGCATTGGTACGCGCCGACCCTAGCTGCTGGTACATTTGATTTTGTAATAGTGCCCGGGTAAATTCTTCGTCTTGTGGAAATCGAGAACTCTCTGCCATTTGATTTAACAAATATCTGATTAACTTATTAAGTGACCAACCATCTTTATCAAGATGTTCAATGACTGTTAGGAAAAACTTGTTATAGTTTTTTGTAGTCAGATTGCAAACCGCTCGCCGCACGATATACGACAACAAAGTTTCAAACGAATTGGTTTTGCCGTCTATGTCAAGCTCTTTCGTTTCCCATAGGCTTAAAACCAAGGGGTAAATTGTTGTGACGTCCCACCGCACCAATCGACGAGAAAAACTTGCTAATTCAGTATTAGATGAACGCTCAATTAAATCACGATAGATCGCTCCAAAACGTGCCAGGTCTTTAATTTCAGCTTCTACCGTTGGATATTTTGAACCCGTTTCTCCTTGTTTAGGGCGAAGGAAGGCTTTGTATTCTGAAAACAGTTTGGATAGCGTCACCTCCCCAGCAATTTTCCCGGAGATGAAGTTTGCCAAGAAAAATTCGATGCGTTGTTTTTTATAACGACCTTGCCTTTCTTGGATGCTCCAAAAGTCTTCTTCAAAGGGCTTCCAATGATTAGCGAATAGAATCTCGGCTTTTTCTAGAGCTGCATCAGCACGCTGAAAGATATTATTTCGGATGAGGTCCGCAGCCAATAGTGGTTCACCACGATCATTCAGCGTTTCAAAGATGATTTGGGCATCATCGCCTTCTTCAAGAACAATTTCCACGATCTTGAACTCTTCTAGAAGCGATTGCCAAATTGCATCCAGTTTCAGTTCCCGTGGAATGTCATTTTCGGCATTCAAGTAAGCTTCAGTCTCATTTTCGTTCACTTCTTCAAGGTCATCGAACAAGTCATCCGTTTCAACTGAATGTTTTATGTGGTCGTAAAAATAGCCATAAGCCCCTAACAGTTTCGGTATGTAATTGTACGTATATATTCGATCACGCGTCTTGTACCAGAACTCGTGGTACTTCTCGTGTAGCTCATTTCTATCATCAGAAGAAACAATATCTGTAAACATTTCTCTGTCAGCTTCTGTTGGCCAAACTTTATATTTTTCTCTATCAGGATCTTCCATAAGGTGAGGATCACTATTCATAACATAGCGTTGGATATTGTCCGATGCGCTTGAATGGCCAATTGAAATTGCGTAGTGACGTGCAGCCGTTAAAAAAAGCTGAAAAGTGGTTAATCGCTGTTGACCATCAACAACCTGGAACGACGGCACTTGTATGGCGCTATTTTTACCTCTGCTTTCCAAAACAACGGCACCCATAAAATGAGAAAATCGTTGCTCTCTTTTACTAAGTCGCTCAATCGCCTTTGTACGAATATCGTGCCAAAATGGTTCCCATTGTTTGTCTTTGTTCCAGACGTAGTGTCGTTGGTAAATTGGAACACAATAGCGGTTTCGATTTTGCAGTAATATTCCTAATTCTATCGGTCTAGCATTCAATCTGGATCTCCTATTTTTTCATGATTCCTCTGGCTATACGGACAACATCAGCCACACCAGCGTGCAATTATACCGCTTCTGACTATCTTAACTGCCTCGGGAATCTCGGAGAACCGATAGTTCATGTGTGCTTCATAGACATCCTTTCCCATAATTCAACACGGAAGCTATCCGAAATAAAAATCGGAGGCGTCCAGCGTATCTGTGAAGTTCTCCAAGGTGATGATGCCGCCGCCATGTGCGGAAAGGTCAACAATCGTGTTGTTGCCGGAACGAGAGAGCGTGATATCTTCAATGGACTGGATAGTATCGAAAGCAGCCACGTGCAACCTGTCATTGCCGTTGCCGAAATCGGCAATCCAGTCGTTGCCTTCATTCTCACCGAAAATAAAAGTATCGTTGCCGTGTCCCCCGTGCAGTTGATCGTTGTCATTACGCCCGTAAATCCAGTCATTGCCGGGACCACCGCTGATTAAATCATTACCGCCGCCGCCAACCAGGCTGTCATTCCCCTCGTTGCCCTTGATAAAATCATTCCCGTCCATGCCATATATCCTGTTTGCGACCCTATTGCCGATAATCAGATCGTTTCCAGAACCGGCGTACACCCTTTCTATGTACGTATCAGGACCGATAATTACATTACCTGTCAGCCCGTAAATATTTGAAACGCCCAAGGGGTTTATGTCGATGGCTTGGTTGGACGAGTCCGATCTCAGGTCGAGGGTGTCGTACCCGTCAGTGTCATAGAGGGTGAAGGTCGTTTTTTTATGGAAACTGGTCGGCTCAAAGTGCAGCAGGTTGGGGGTACTTCTGTTTTCAAAATAGTACACGTCTCCGTAGGTATCCAGCGAGAAGAAATCCATGTCGTTGTCGCCGTCCAGATCGACGAACGCAAAATCTTTCAGCAGGCCCTCGGGAATTATCGCGCTGTATAATGCCGCGTCGAGCGGGTTCGCGAGATAAATATAGCCGGGGTAGCTTGGAACTCGATTCGTCCCGGTGTTTTCAAAGTAATATAACCCTCCGAAATAGTCTGCGCCAACAATATCGAAGTCGCCGTCACTGTCAACGTCGACGAACTCGTAAGTCTTAACCCAACTCCAGTCGCCTGGCACATGGTGAGTATCAAGGCCAAATTCAGGGTCATAACGGGTGCCTGTGTTTTCTGTGATGTAATAGCCATGTGCATCAATTTCCACCACGTCAAGGTCGCCGTCCCCGTCCAGGTCTACCAATTCCAAATCGTAATCGTCCCCTAGGAAGGCGGGAACATGTCGAAACTCACCATAACCATTCGACAGGTTGAAGGCGAGGTGTAATCCACTGGAGTCAGCTACTACAAAATCCAAATCGCCGTCGGCATCGAAGTCGCAAATTCAAAATCAATGATATTTCTGTCCCAATTAACGGCCTCCAAAAATACGAAATTCGGATGCCTGGGTGTGCCTATGTTTTCATACAGGTACATGGTAGTCCTGCCCGGACCTAATGTAATCAGGTCAAAGTCCTTGTCGTTTTCAAAATCCACGAAGGTCGGAGCGGACTCGCCGAATAGCCTTACGTTGAAGAACGGGTTGCCTTCTCCAGACCACGACTTGAAGAATTGCTCAGTATATCCCCCCATGTTGGCGGAGCGACCATAAACCGTATCTCCGGCGTTGATGCTGTCGGGCTCGCCGTACAGTTCGTGAATAGCCGCCGCGTCGGCCAGCATGGGCGTAACCGGATGCGCATAGCTGGCGGGCGTCGCGGTAGGATTTATATTGAAAATGCTTTCAGTCTGGTTGATATACGACATGACTGAAACCTGCCAGGAGTCGTACAGGGATATCGTATCGAAAAGGCTGTTGGGATGGCCGCCGTTGTAAGGGCCTGCGTGACCTAATCCCAGCGCATGTCCTATCTCGTGAATATACGTTGTGTAGGAATAGCTGTCGAACTGAATACCGTAGGTGTTCAGCCACTCCGTTGAAACGTTGATATAGGACTGAATGATCGTCCCGTTTGCTCTTGTTGTAGAGTAACTGAACGCGCCCGGCTCGTTGTCGTCGAAGATGATATGAGCGTCGTCATCGCTGACGAACTGAAATTTTATTCCACTGACCGTTGACCAGGCTTCCAGCGCGCCGCGCGCCAGGTTTTGACCGTCCAGCGTAAGCGCGCTGATATTGACAGTCAGTGTGTCTCCGGACTTGATATTAAAAGAACGGCTTTTCTCACCGAATGTTTCCCAATATCCTGTCGTCATATACGCGATGATGTCTGTAATCATTATCGGCCCCCTTTTCAGATGAGGTA
Source organism: Gammaproteobacteria bacterium (assembly GCA_028819495.1). Classification (GTDB taxonomy): domain Bacteria; phylum Pseudomonadota; class Gammaproteobacteria; order Eutrophobiales; family Eutrophobiaceae; genus JAAXHV01. The sequence continues at coordinate 4,224 of JAPPLI010000033.1, forward strand.
TTGCCCGGCAAAAGGCGTCGGGCCTTGTCACTATCTGCAAGAAGCGAGAATGGCTTGCCTATTCGCCAAGCTTGGGTAGCTAACCCATGCCGGATTCAGGCTGTTATATTCAGCAAGAGACCCGACAAAGCGGGCTTCTTACAGATAATGACGAAGGGAGTATAGTAGAATAAGTAACTGAGTGCTACATTGTTTATCCTGGGTGGGATCGGCCTTTGCGCCCATCGGCGTTGCGGCAGGTGCGACATCCATTAGTCACGATCAGTCCGCGGAACATTGGAAGTGTTACGCTGTTACGGCGTATGCCGGTTACTCATGGGACGATTGCAGAAACGGTATTCAGCAGTCTTCCCACATCAACGAATCAATGTGTCCCTCTTGATCGATTAGCGCATCAATACAGGGTCGATTAAATGACGCCGCCTGCACAAGACGTTCAACCTCCTCCGCACGTCGATGATCCAGTAAAATGACCTCTCCGAAGTAGCATTCTTCGCCCACATCGCTCAGTCGGACAGGCAACACGGCATCATACGCGAGCGGTTTCCCGGCTTTCTCCGCGAGCAACTTTATCGTCTTCGAGAGGCGCTTGGTAATGCTTGGCCAACAAATGAAATCAGGCCATCCTGTATCGGCACGCGAGAAATCGACTACGAACATACGAAGATAATCCGGGGATGGTTGGCCGCACTGCCGTCTTTTCAGCTTGCCTAGCAGCTTTCGGCCCCACTGGCTCGCTGCAGTGTCTTCCGGTTGGCCAGTCTCAAAGAACAATCGGCTGTCGGTGGATTCTGTCGGGCCACTGAAATGGATGCACCGATCCTCGGCTCTCTCATAAACCTCCTGAAGCGTAACCGCCAATGACAGCTCCTCAGTAGGACCCTCGAATTGTCTGTAGTTGGCCCGACGAGAACTCCGTAGCCACCGTTTGGCTTCCTGATCCAGCCGCTGCAGCCATGTGCGAACAATCTCCTCATCAGGAATAGCGTACACATAGCTTCCATCTTCGATTGAGGATTTAAGTGAAACATCGACCTCGAACCCTATATCAACGTCCAGGTACTTGAAAATCGGGGGAACGAGTCGTTTCACTAGCTGAACTCCGAAGAAATCTACAGGACAGTAAACTTCTATACGCGATGTCAACCGACCTGTGACCAGATTGATGTCATGATACCTACCTAAATGTAGTGGCGCCGAAGCCGGAGAGGCTTGCGCTCCAGGGCAGTCTTGAAGGTGTGCAAGGAGAAAAAACTCCGCAAGTGCATTACCGAACTGAAATGAGTCGGTCTGTTGAACGAGGCGTTCACCGATGGCACCAGACGATGGAAAGCGACTATCGAGAAACACGAGTAACCGTTCGATGTGTAGAAAATGCGTGTTACCAAGAAGGCGAATGATCTCTAATTCGCTTCGCCCCGAAGCTGGAATCTCGCTCGCTTTTGTGACAGCACGGAAACGCTGCATAGCTTGACGCACCTCGTTGGTGATGGGGTAGCTGGGCATCACCAGAGTCCTCGGTGTCGCGGGTCTTGGTTTTCCTGGTCAATACAGTCGGGATCCACAAATACACGTTGATGGCTTTTCATTGTTCGTCATAAATTGCACCAGATTGCACCCAGGACGATCACCCAGGGTCGGACCTGTATAGCCATAATAAGTATTCGATTTTTCTTTCTGATATCGCTATGGATGAGCTTTTTTCAGCGTTGGAAGACGTTTTCTTGTAATGAAAAAACACTGTAAGTAATAGTACGTGTCAGAGTAGTAGCTCAGATGGGTTCAGCCACTGATCCAAGGCGCTTAAAATGATGTTATTGCCGTCAAAAAACGCTGTCTAAGCCCTAAATCAAGCATCTAATCATCCTTTTATTCTACATAATCAAAAGGTTACTTTGGTCCGACCTTGGAGGAATCGAAAAAGAATTTCAAGGCGTCCTTAAGGTTGCTGCGCGCCTCATCCACCGTATCCCCCTGGCTGGCAACGTCCACCTCGGGACAGAGCGCAACATAACCGTTGTCTTCACGTTCGATAATCGCTGTCAGTTGTCTGGTCATTTCGTTCTCCTGTATTCAGCCTTGCAATTATACCCGCTTGATGCCTGCCTGAATGTTGAAAATACCGTCATACGTCAGAAATAAGTACAACTTCCACCGGGTAAACCACCCGGAATTCATGACAGGGCGTCGCAGCGCTCTAAATTATAAAACTCCCACTGTCAGGCATCACATCCAGCCCGGCCAGCCACACGGCGCCACCGTCCACGTCAGTCAGGTCAAGCAGTATCCCGTCGCTCCGGAGGGACAAATCAGGCTGGTAATGCTCGTCAAGGGCAAATGCACTCAGGTCTATCCTGTCCTCGCCACCGGCAAAGTCCCGGATGGTATCTTCACCATGCCTCGGCGCAAAGACAAACGTATCAGCATCAGGGCCACCAATCAGCAAGTCGTCCCCGGTGCCGCCGTTTAAGGTATCCTCTCCCTGCCCACCATAAATGGTATCGTCACCCGCGCCGCCCAGCATCAGATCCTCACCGCCACCCGGCCCGCCGTACAAGGTGTCGTCCCCTGCTCCGCCCTCAAGGACATTGTCGCGCCGGTCACCCGCCAGTATGTCAGCAAACGCAGAGCCGGTGAGATTCTCGATATCCGGCAATGACACACTGCGTACAACACCGTCCGTGTCACGGTAGGACACTGACACTGTTTTCGGGAAGGTGTCCCCCCGGGCATGGCCGCCATAGGCAGTCTGGTTGTGCAGGCGCACGACAACAGCCGCATCGGAGTCAGAATAATCCGCAGTATCCAGGCCCGGACCGCCAACCAGTTGATCAGCGCCGGCCAGCCCTGCCAGGGTGTCATCGCCGCCGCGCCCCGAGAGACGGTTGGCGCGGGCATCACCGACCAGGGTATCGGCGAAGGCAGAGCCGGTCAGGTCATCTATGACACTATCCCTGCCGTTGTAGGCGACATAACGGACGCCGGCCAGTTCGGCGGCAATGCGTATGCGATACTCGTACATCCCTTCCACACCATCGGTGTCATAAATGACCACCGCCGGCGTCTTGCCCGTCACCTGATGAAAAAACAGGGCCTGCTGGATACTGTCCAGGCTGCTGCGTTTATCCAATCCCCCTTCCCAGACTGTATTCGCTGTCTCACAATCCACAATCACGTAGCTGCTGCCTGTACCAAAATTGTAACTGTGACGGACTTCCAATTCACCGCCCACTGTCTGGCAGAACAGCTCGTTGTAATCCGCTTCTGTTACCGGGGGCGATTCTTCGGGTTCGTTTTCAGTATTGAGAATCATGTCACAATCGCGTGGAAGGACTTGCAGTTTAACCAACAGCAACCTCAACGTGTGTTACATAGACTTCATCGCGTAATCGCCTCTTGATTTCCTCTGTTGACGCGTACTCGAAAACGAGTTCCAAGGCCTCCTTGAGGTTGCGGCGCGCCTCGTCCACCATTGCCCCCTGGCTGGCAACGTCCACCTCGGGACAGAGCGTAACATAACCGTTATCTTCACGTTCGATAATCGCTGTCAGTTGTCTGATCATTTCGTTCTACAGGTATTTTTACAGCACGAGGTTCGGACATTCGCTTCTTATGACAAACGCGCCTCATCGTCAACCAGTACGACCTGGCTTGGCGGATGATTGTCCCAGCGCCAGAACACCAGGTTGAGATCGTCCGTTCCCGCCCCAGGCGCGAAGCTCTGAACGCGCATTCCCATGTAACCGGCAGCGATCAATCGGTCGGCCAAACTCTGCGATGCCGGGATAATGCCTGCCAGCATTTCCTGCTCCCAGTTCGGGCAATGCAATTCTGCCTCGACTACCTCCCGGGCTTCTCGCTGTGAAGGATCCAGCGCATTGAAAACAGGTTCGGCATCAACCTCGTAGGCGCATAATGTAATAGGTTGCAGGGGCCGCCCTATCGGGCTGGCCTCTCTCATCGCCGTAAGCGGTGAGAGGGACGTATAAAGCGCTGGAATTCCGACACGATTGAAGCGTCCTCCATAGCGACGGGCTCCCTCTCCCGAAATCGGCTCCCAGTTCCAGCGCGGGTTATGTGCGCGGTAAACCAGACCCCGAAAACGCATCAGCAGAGGGGCAAATCAGGCATAACCGCCGGCCATGACACGGTCGAGATGGGCATGGACATCATCCGCCTTGCCTTCCCTCACCAATTGGTCGGGGGTCATCCCACCGAAGCCCGGTAAGTGCTCTGCGCGAAACCAGGCATAGGCCGCCAGGTCGGAACCGGTATGGCTTGAGACTCGATGGAGGATTTCCAGCATTTGCCGCAGTCGGGTCTGGGTCTTTCTTGCCCGGATGCGGGAAGCGCGTGAGAACGCATCCTGGCCCAGCCCCAACGTGTCGGCAATCTCAGTCTTGGTCGTACGCAACGCAGTTGCGACGAGTGAGGGCGAGAAGACCTGATTTTCAACAAATTCCTGGAATTCCATAGCGTACCTCATGATTTATAACAGTATATAGCGTAATTATAATTGAGAAAATATGAAAATCAACTGTGCAACAGCCCATCCAATTTTCTATTTCTTCAATTCCACGCTGGTGACTGTTAGTACGTAGGGTGCATTAATCGCCAGATGGCTTCTTGTGCGCCATTATATCAATCCACTGTATTAACCGCTTTTATCGGTTACAATGCCGGGAAAACTAAAGGAGACCGAAACATGATCCAAGAACGACTCGTTGAATATGAACATGGGGGAGCCTCCCTGGAGGGTTTCCTTGCCTGTGATGATGTTGACGGTGGAGCAAAACCTGCCGTGATGGTCGTACATGCCTGGGGCGGGCGCGCCCAGTTTGAATGCGACAAGGCCCGTGTGCTGGCTGAATTGGGATACGTGGGTTTCGCCGCAGACCTTTACGGCAAAGGGGTGCTGGGTACCAGTGTGGAAGAGAACGCCGGCCTGATGCAGCCTTTCCTGGATGACCGGGCCATGCTGCAATCCCGTTTGACGGCATCACTTGAAACCCTGAAATCACAGCCGGAAGTGGACAATGACCGGATTGCCGCGATCGGCTATTGCTTTGGCGGTCTGTGTGTCCTGGATCTTGCCCGCATAGGCACTGATATCAACGGTGTGGCCAGTTTTCACGGCCTGTTCGGCGCGCCGGGCAACACGGCAGGAACTAAAATAAAGGCCAAAGTGCTGGCGCTGCACGGTCATGAAGATCCCATGGTGCCTGTGGACGCAGTGGTTGCGCTGGAGAAAGAGTTGACGGAAGCCGGCGCGGACTGGCAGATACACGTCTATGGCAATACCTTGCATGCCTTCACCAATCCGGAGGCCAACTTTCCTGACCTCGGGGCCATTTACAACAAGAGTGCCGATAAGCGCTCCTGGCAGACGCTGCTGAACTTCCTGGAAGAACTGTTTTAACGCAATTACGACGGGGTCAGAGTAAGAATTTCGCAGAAATTTTACTCTGACCCCAACGATCCGGATTTTCGCCCAATGCAGGGGTCAGAGTAAAAATTCTAACGACACTTACTCTGACCCCGTACTTGCCAGGTATTCGGCTGCCTGCCGGGCGAAATAAGTCAGTATCCCGTCTGCGCCCGCCCGTTTGAAGGCTACCAGGGTTTCCAGCACCGCGGTTTTTTCATCCAGCCAGCCCCGCTCCGCGGCAGCCTTGATCATCGAATATTCGCCGCTGACGTTATACACAAAAGTGGGCATGCCGAATTCGGATTTGACCCGCCGTATGATGTCCAGGTACGGCAGGCCGGGCTTTACCATGACCATGTCCGCGCCTTCGCTGATGTCCAGCGCCACTTCACGCAACGCCTCGTCGGAATTGGCCGGGTCCATCTGGTAGGTCTGCTTGCCGCCCTTGCCGAGGTTTGCCGACGAGCCCACGGCGTCCCGGAACGGGCCGTAAAACCCGGAAGCGTATTTTGCCGAGTAAGCGAGAATGCGAGTGTTGATATGGCCGGCATCGTCCAGGGCCTTGCGGATGGCGCCGACACGGCCGTCCATCATATCGGAGGGGGCAACGATATCAATGCCCGCTTCGGCCTGGGACAAGGCCTGTCGCACCAGGACTTCTACAGTGGCGTCGTTGACGACATAGCCGCTGTCATCCAGCAGGCCGTCGTGGCCGTGGGTGGTGAACGGGTCCAGCGCCACGTCCGCGACGATGCCCAGCCCGGGGATTGCGGCCTTGAGTTCCCTTGCCGCCGACTGGACAAGGCCATCCGGGTTCCAGGCTTCCCTGCCGTCCGCGCTCTTCTTCTGTTCCGGGGTGACGGGAAACAGCGCCAGCGCGGGGATCTTCAGTTGCGCGCAGATACGGGCCTCTTCGAGAAGCAGGTCGATACTCAGGCGCTCAACACCCGGCATCGCGGGAACCGATTCGCGGCGATTTTCACCCTCTATGATGAAAACAGGGTAGCTCAGGTCGGCGACCGAGAGGGCAGTCTCACGCATCATGCGCCGGGTGAAATCATGCTCACGCATGCGCCGCAACCGGATTGTGGGGTATTCTCCCAAACGTCGTTCCTCATTCGTCATGCCGGGCTTGACCCCTGCTTTCGCCGGGGCAGGTTCCGGTGTCCAGTGTAATACGAATTAAGGGGTCAGAGTAAAAATTCTAACGAATTTCTTACTCTGACCCCGCATATCCCAAAATTTCCTTGATTGAACAAGCCCGCGGAAACGAATAGACTTCGGTTTTCTGGACCAGTTGCAAGATGAATTCAACGAATAATTTCCGCCGGGCGGTGGAAGACAACAAGCCGTTGCAGGTCGTCGGTACGATTACTGCGCTGGCCGCGCGCATGGCGCAACGGGCGGGGCATAAGGCGATTTACCTGTCCGGCGGCGGCCTGGCCGCCAATTCCCTGGGTGTGCCGGACCTCGGCATCAGTTCCCTTGAGGACCTGCTGATCGACGTGCGGCGTATTACCGATGTCTGCGACCTGCCGTTGCTGGTGGATGCGGATACCGGTTTCGGCGGCGCCTTCAATATCGCCAGGACGACCAGGAACCTTGCCAAAGCCGGCGCCGCGGCCATGCACATCGAGGACCAGGTGGCGCAGAAACGCTGCGGGCACAGGCCGAACAAGGCCATCGTCCCGCAGGCGGAGATGGTGGACCGCATCAAGGCCGCGGTGGACGCCCGTAATGACGACGGCTTCGTCATCATGGCGCGCACCGATGCCCTGGCGGCCGAGGGCATGCAGTCCGTTATAGAGCGGGCGAACGCCTGTATCGAAGCCGGCGCCGACATGATCTTCCCGGAGGCGGTGACGGCCCTGGAGCAGTACCGGACCCTGCGTGCGCAGGTACCGGCGCCGATCCTGGCGAATATCACGGAATTCGGCAAAACGCCCCTGTTTTCGACCCCGGAACTGGGCGCCGTGGGCGTCGACATCGTGCTCTACTGCTGCGGGGCCTACCGGGCGATGAACAAGGCCGCCATGGGTTTTTACCGGGCCGTCCTGGCAGACGGCCACCAGCGCAATGTTATCGATTCCATGCAGACCCGGGAGGAGATGTATGAGTTGTTGGACTACCACGAATACGAACGGAAACTGGATGCCCTGTTTCTTGAGGACGCGCCGCAATGAGTACGGGATTTAAACCGAAAAAGTCGGTCTCCCTGTCGGGCGTGCCGGCCGGCAATACCGCCTTGTGTACCGTAGGCCGCAGCGGCAACGACCTGTCCTATCGCGGCTACGACATACTGGATATCGCCGATACCTGCGAATTTGAGGAGATCGCGCATCTGTTGCTGCATGAGCGGCTGCCCGACCGGACGGAACTGGACAGGTACAAGGTGAAACTGGCCACGCTGCGCAGCCTGCCGGACCCGGTAAAACGCGGACTGGAATTGCTTCCTGCCGATGTCGCGCCCATGGATGTTCTCAGGACCGGTTGCTCGCTGCTGGGCGCGGTAGCGCCGGAATCCGGCGAGCATAACAGCGCCGAAGCCCGTGACATCGCCGATCGGTTACTGGCTTCGTTCCCTTCCATGCTGGCTTACTGGCACCATTTCAGCCGGCACGGCAGGCGCATTGATGAGAATACCGGGGATGATTCCATCGGCGGCCACTTCCTGCACATGCTGCACCAGGAGCCTCCGCCGGATATCTGGGTCCGCGCCATGCACACCTCCCTGGTCCTGTATGCCGAACACGAGTTCAATGCCTCGACCTTCACCGGCCGGGTCATCGCCGGCACCGGATCGGATATGTATTCTGCCGTTACCGGCGCCATCGGCGCGTTGCGCGGCCCCAAACACGGCGGCGCCAATGAAGTCGCCATGGAAATCCAGCAACGCTATGCGACCCCGGATGAGGCGGAGACGGACATCCGGGAACGGCTCGCCCGGAAGGAAATAGTTATGGGGTTCGGCCATCCCGTTTATACCATCTCGGACCCTCGCAACGAGGTCATCAAACGCGTTGCGAAACAGCTCTCCGCGGAAAAGGGCGACATGAACCTGTTCAATATTGCGGAAAGACTGGAAACCGTGATGTGGGACGTCAAAAAGATGTTCCCCAACCTGGACTGGTTCTCCGCGGTCTCTTACAACATGATGGGTATTCCTACGCCCATGTTTACGCCGATATTCGTCATGTCGCGGGTCACGGGCTGGGCGTCGCATATCATCGAACAGCGCCAGGACGGAAAAATCATCCGCCCCGGAGCCAACTACACCGGGCCGGACAGGATGGAATTCGTTCCGCTGGAAGACAGGGGGAAGTAAAGCAGGGGTCAGAGTAATGTCTGACGACACTTCCGGGGTCAGAGTAAGTGTCGTCAGAATTTTTACTCTGACCCCAAATATCGATCCCAAATATCAAGCGTAACGAACACGTTTGCCTTCACCGTCATACCCCCGGATAGTGCCGAGGCGCCAGGGCTGTTCGCCCGAGGCGCGCAGCAACCCGAGAGCTTTTTCTTCCTGTTCCGGACTCACTACAAGGACCATTCCGACACCGCAGTTGAATGTCCGGTACATCTCCTTCGTCTTGATGTTGCCGGTTTCCTGCAACCAGTGGAATATGCCGGGCCATTGCCGGCTATCCAGGTTGATTTCTGCGCGCGTATCTGCGGGAATGACCCGGGGAATGTTTTCGGTCAACCCTCCTCCCGTGACATGGGCGGCCGCCTTAAGGGTTACTTCCGGCAATAATGCGAAAATGGCGTCCTTGTAGATACGCGTCGGTTCCAGCAACAAATCGGAGAACGGGGCTCCGTCCAGTTCATCGGTCAGGGAGGTCCCGGAGTCGGCAAGAATCTTGCGGATCAGGGAATACCCGTTCGCATGCGGGCCACTGGAGGGGAGAGCGATAAGCGTATCTCCCTCCCGGACATGTTCTCCGGTGATGATTTCCTGTTTTTCCACTGCGCCCACGCAGAAACCCGCCAGGTCGTATTCACCGGGCCGGTACATTCCCGGCATCTCTGCGGTTTCGCCGCCTGCCAGGGCGCAGCCGGACAGTTCACAACCCCGAGCAATGCCTTTCACAACGTCTGTCGCGGTTGTCACGTCCAGCCTGGAACAGGCGAAATAGTCCAGAAAGAACAGGGGTTCTGCGCCCTGCACCAGGATATCGTTGACGCACATGGCAACCAGGTCTATGCCGATGGTATCGTGCCTGTCCAGTTCGATGGCGAGTTTTATTTTCGTTCCGGCGCCGTCGGCGCCTGAGACCAGTACCGGTTGGCGATATTTTGTTGCAGACAGGTCGAATAATGCCCCGAAGCCGCCCAGTTCACCCAGCACCCCGGGACGCTGCGTGGCCCGCACCAGAGGTTTTATACCGGCTACCAGTTCGTTGCCCCGGTCGATACTGACCCCGGCGGCTTCATAATCGGAATGCTTCACAGATACGATGATATTAGGGAATGAAGTACGATACTATAATGCGATGGTCAATGCAGTTCCATATCTTGCCCGGCCTGAACGCATGAAAAAAGCATTCCGGAATTTTTGCTTCCTGGCGTGTCTGCAGGGGACAGATTTGAAATCTGTCCCCGGCGGGGTTTTGAGTGCATGAAAAATATATTGCAGATCTTATGCTGTCTGTTGTCTCTTTGCGTGCTGCCCGTTCATGCAATCAAGGTGCCGGGCCTGTATGAGGCCGAGACAATCGTAAGCAGCCAATCGAATGAGGGCAGGCCGGCAGCGATCCGGGCCTGCCTGGGCATGGTGCTGGTGAAACTGACCGGCACGCGTGATGTGTCGGCGGAATCTGCCCTGGAGCCGATCCTGGACCAGGCGGAAAGATTCGTTCAGCAGTACCGGTACCAGGAGATCCAGGCGGAGATACCCGCCCTGTACGGTCCGGATCCCGCGCCAAGATGGCGTTTAGCCGTTAAATTCGACGAGGAGAACCTGAATAACTCCCTGCGGGATTCGGGAATACCGGTATGGGACAAGGAACGGCCGTCCATCCTGGTCTGGCTCGCGCTGGAGCGGTCAAACCGCAGGTTGTTTGCCGAAGCCGGCAGGGAGCCGGAATTGCTGGCGATAGTGCAGGAGGTGGCGCAGCGCCGCGGAGTCTCCATCCTGTTTCCCCTCTACGACCTCGATGACCGGGTAAAGATACAGCCCGGGGATGTATGGCTTGGTTTCCATGAGCAGATCATGGCCGCTTCCGCGAGGTACAGGGCCGATGCCGTCCTGACGGCAAGTGTGAGCGCCCCTGTCCCGGGGATCTGGGAAGGCAGGTGGAGAAGTTACGGGAAAGACGGCCTCAAGTACGAGTGGACCACTGAGACCGACCTGCTGGAACTCGCCCTGGAAGAAGGTTTCGACGGTTTCGTCGATGCCCTGGCATACGAGTTCGTCCACAGCGGCAGCTACACCCAGCTGGGAGATATCGAGATCACGGTCGGCGCCGTTAATTCCGTCGATCAATACGCGCGCCTGCTCAACTACCTGGATTCCCTGAGTTCGGTCAGCCGTATCCATGTGAAGGAGGTGCGCGCCGGGGAAGTCACCCTGGCATTGGCTGCCCATGGCGGCGAACAGGCTGTGGTACAGACCATCAACCTGGGAAGGGTCCTGGAACCGGTTGAAAGCCCGGACGGCCACTACTATCTCCTGAACCCGTGAGCAGTAAAACCGTCATGACAAAATCGGCTCACAAGCGCCAACGGTCCCTGGAATTCCACCGTGATCATAAATTTCAGCCGCTCAGGACCGGGGAGGATACCACCTCGAGTTCGCAACTCCCGCTGGGATTCGCGCGCCATGACATCTACACGTTTGACAGCTATATTCCAGGTTTGAACCGGGAGCCGGCAGACGCCTTGCAGGGTATCGCAAGAGGCACCGGTCACGACAATATCTATCTCTGGGCAGGCCGGGGAGCGGGAAAGAGTCATTTGCTCCAGGCCGCATGCAACCTGGCTGCGTTGTCGGAGCGCGCCTGCGCCTATATCCCGTTAAAACAGATCGATGAGTTTACTCCGGACCTGTTTTCGTCCTTGGAAGATCTCAGCCTGGTGTGCCTGGACGACGTGGATGAACTGGCGGGCAGGGACGATTGGGAACTGGCGCTGTTCGACTTGTTCAACCGCCTCAAGGATACGGAAACGCCCCTGGTGATGAGCGCAGGATGCAGCTCCAAAGGCAGCCTGATCCGGTTGCCGGACCTGAAATCAAGATTGTCCTGGGGTCTTTGCTATCACCTGCAACCGCTGGACGATTACGAGAATATGGCAGCCTTGAAGCTGCGCGCGCAGGAGCGCGGGTTCGAGCTCACCGACCAGGTGGTGGAGTATCTCATCAAGCGGGTCGAACGGGATACCCGCAACCTGTTTCTCTGGCTGGACCGCCTCGACCGGCACAGCATGGAAGCACAGAGAAAACTGACGGTGGATTTTGTCAAGGAAATCCTGGAAATCAAGGGGTCAGAGTAAAATTTCTGCGAAATTCTTACTCTGACCCCGGCAGTCCGATCCTGTATCAGGGGTCAGAGTAAAATCACCCCTGACTTCTCCATCGGCCACGATAATGAGGATTTTACTCTGACCCCATCTATCCTTTAAGTTTCAGCGACAACTCCGCCAGTCTGGCCCCGAGGGTCATACAGATCTGTTTCTCTTCTTCCGTGACCCTGATGTCATTTTCAATGCCGGCCATGTGGCTTGCGCCGTACGGCGTGCCGCCGGACCGGGTGGAGAGCAGGGCCGGCTCCGAATAAGGCACACCCATGATGATCATTCCATGATGCAACAGCGGCAGCATCATTGACAGGAGCGTACTCTCCTGCCCACCGTGCAGGCTGCTTGTGGAGGTAAACACGGCTGCGGGCTTGCCTGCCAGGCTGTTGGACAGCCAGATATCCCCGGTGCCGTCGAGGAAATATTTCAGCGGCGCCGCCATGTTGCCGAAACGGGTCGGGCTTCCCAGAGCAATGCCGGCGGCGCGTACCAGGTCGTCCTTGCTCACAAACGGGGGCCCTTCGGCGGGGCTGTCACCGGCTACGGATTCGCACACCGCCGATACGGCAGGTACGGTACGGATCAGCGCCCGGCAGGATTTGACCGACTCCACGCCGCGCCCGACGTACCTGGCCATTTCCGCAACATTGCCGTAGCGGCTGTAGTACAGAACCAGTATGTCTGTCATTGTCAGGAAACCCGCTATATGGGTGGGGTCAGAGTAAAATTTCTGCGAAATTCTTACTCTGACCCCTCACTGTTAAATGATCTTGAGTACGTTCTCCGGCGGCCGTCCTACGGCGGCCTTGCCGTTGGCCAGGACTATGGGCCGTTCGATCAGCACCGGGTGCTCAATCAGCGCGTCCAGCAGTTGTTCGTCGGGCAGGTCCGGGGCATCCAGGCCGTTGGCCTTGTACTCCGCTTCCTTTTTCCGCATCAAGTCCCGGGGTCCTATTCCCAGCAATGCCAGTATCCCGGTCACTTCGCTTTTACCGGGCGGATTTTTCAGGTATTCGATGATTTCCGGCTCCAGCCCTTTCCCTCGCAGTAATTCCAGGGTCTGCCTGGATTTGCTGCACCGGGGGTTGTGGTAAATTGTTACGGTCATTGTCCGGTCTCCATTTTCTGCTTGATGAATTCAACGGCGCTCTCCAGCGGAATGTCCGTGCTGTTTTCATCGCGTCTGCCCTTGTACTCCAGGGTCCCGCTGTCCAGTCCGCGTTCGCTGAATACGAAACGGTGGGGGATGCCGATCAACTCCATATCGGCGAACATGACTCCCGGGCGCTCCTTCCTGTCGTCCAGCAATACTTCTATGCCGCTGTCGAGCAGTCGTTGATACAGCTCATCAACGGCCGTGCGCAGGCGTTGCGATTTGTGCGCGTGGATGGGCACCAGGGCAAGCGGGTACGGCGCCAGGGCATCCGGCCAGATAATACCGCGTGCGTCGTGGTTCTGTTCGATGGCGGCGGCGACGATACGCGAGACGCCGATTCCGTAACAGCCCATTGACAGGGTGACGGCTGCGCCGGTTTCATCCAGGCAGCTTGCTTTCATGGCTGAACTGTATTTGGTTCCCAGTTGAAAGATATGACCTACCTCGATGCCGCGGGCAATCTTCAACGGCCCGGAGGCATCGGGCGCCGGATCGCCGTCCACCACGTTGCGCAGGTCGGCGTGTCCCGGTTCCTCCAGGTCCCGTTGCCAGTTCACGCCCGTGAGGTGGTAGCCGTTCTCGTTGGCGCCGCAGGTAAAGTCCGCCAGGACCAGGGCGTCGTTATCGGCGATAACGGGTATGTCCAGGCCCACCGGGCCCAGTGAACCGATGTCGCAACCCGCCTGTTTTGCGATCTCCGCGGGCGTAGCGAATGCCAGCGGCTTTGCCACTTGCGGCAGTTTTTCCGCTTTCAGGCGGTTCAGGTCGTGATCGCCGCGCAATGCCAGCGCGACGAGATTATCGTCGCTGCCCCTGACGATCAGCGTTTTCAGGCAGCGCGCCGGGCTCACATCGAAAAAACTGCAGATGTCGCTGATGGTATGTTGATCGGGCGTGGCAATTTTCTTCAGCGCCTCACCAGGTTCCGGCCTTTGCTGCGCGGGCGCGGGCGCGGCAATGAGTTCCACGTTGGTTGCGAAGTCGGACCCTTCCGAAAACGCAATGCTGTCTTCACCGGATTCGGCCAGTACGTGAAATTCGTGGGAGACCTTGCCGCCGATATTGCCGCTGTCGGCAACGACGGGACGATAGTCCAGCCCGAGACGGTCGAAAATGCGGGAGTAGGTCCGGTACATTACCTGGTATGTCTGCTCCAGGGATTCCTGGTTGAGATGGAACGAGTACGCGTCCTTCATGATAAATTCGCGGGCCCGCATGATCCCGAAACGGGGGCGGATTTCGTCGCGGAATTTTGTCTGGACCTGATAGAAATTGGCCGGCAATTGTTTGTAGCTGCGGATTTCGTTCCTGATTAAATCCGTGATGACTTCTTCGTGAGTAGGTCCAAAACAGAAGTCCCGTTCGTGCCGGTCCCTGAAACGCAGTAATTCAGGACCATATTCCTCCCAGCGCCGGGATTCCTGCCACAGTTCGGCCGGCTGCACGCCGGACAGCAATACTTCCTGGGCGCCCGAAGCATCCATCTCCTCGCGCACCACGGCTTCCACCTTGCGCAGGACTCTTAACCCCAGGGGCAACCAGTTATATATTCCCGCCGCCGTTTTCCGGATCATCCCGGCGCGCAGCAATAACTGGTGGCTGACGACCTCGGCATCCGCCGGGGCCTCGCGCAGGGTTGCCAACAGGGTTTCCGTTGTTCGCATGCCGGTAGTCCTGACCCCTTAATTCCTTAATACTATGGTGATGTCCTGCCGGTAAAACCTTCACACAGCCCTTCAATATGGGCCATGCGCTCTTTCAGTGCTGAGATGTCTTTGTGGAGAGACCAGATCAATACTGCCAAGCCGATTTGTGTGGCAATAATCGTTATGATGACGGTAACCAGTTCGTAATTCATGATTGCTTCCATTTTATAGCAAATACGGATATTTCTCTATCATCGATATCCCCCTGCCGGAGGGGGGCGGGGAAACCGTGCAAAACCGCCCCCCTCGGCGCCTTCAGGCTGTCCCTGATCCATGGCCCGACGCACTCAAGCCGGGCCGCCCTCAGGCATGGAGGAAACCAACATGATTGATTGTAGTCGGTGCAAATAAATGGGAAAGCGGAAAATCAGCAAAAATGTGGGAAAACTCACAAAAACGGAAAAATAAATCCAGGGGTCAGAGTAAAATTAACGGAACCTCCAGATTACCCGGATATCGAAAATTATTTCTCAGACTCCGCAACATCCGAAATATCGAATAATTTTACTCTGACCCCAAGTATCTTTTTGCAACAGCAATTCCCGCTAACGCCCGGTGGGTGCCGGAATCCCGGTAAAAACGGGG